>JACCWJ010000027.1 GCA_013697705.1 Gammaproteobacteria bacterium
GCGACTTGATCGCGGGATCCAGCCTCGGACGTGGATCCCGCGATCAAGTCGCGGGACGACGTGGATAGGGAATCACGGGGCGACGACAGGAAGGGTAGTCGCGGACCACGTAGAGGTAGTCGCAGGACGACGGGAAAGGGAGTCGCGACGTCGAACGTTCAGCTTAATAGTTACGATCTCGTAGCTTGGATGTATTAATTATTGGGATAATGAATCATATCGTGAAATGAGGCAATTTTTGTGGTTGTATTTCGGTAACCATGGGGTTGATTTGCATTGAACCTTAATCCCTCGCCCTTATTTAAAACTTGCCAAACGCCATTTACTAAAACGTCCATTTTTCCTTCGACCACAATGACATGCTCAATCACTCCGTGTTTATGTGGCGGCGATAAATGTTCACATCCCGGTAACAAGTCAATGATATAAATTTCAAAATTTAATTGTTTATCAAAAGGAAATAAGGGCATTACACGTATTTTTTTATCACTGGGATGAATACGCCGTGGTTGCCCAGCTCGATAGATAGGTTCATCAAACTCTGTGCCAATCTCTTCAATAAAAGAAGAAAAAGAAGTACGAAAACCGCTCGCAATTTTCCATAAAGTTGCAATGGTGGGGCTAGACTCCTCTCTCTCAATTTGCCCTAACATTGCTTTACTTACTCCAGTTTCTTCCGCTGCTTTATCTAAACTCCAACCGCGTTCTCTGCGTAAGGCCTTTAATGTTAGGGAAATATGCTTATAAATATCTTTCACAACTGACCCTTTAAATAATAAACTTGTGCGCAATAACGCACAGTGATACTATCTTAATTATGCGTTATAACGCACGACTTGTGAAGTGATAATCGTGGAGGTACAAAAATGTCAGAAGAGAAATTTAAAAATAAGTTGGTCGCTGTCTTAAATAAAAGCATTGAGACGGGCAAAGTGATGAATGCTTTAGCACATATGTGCATTGGTTTAGGCTCAGCGATTGGTAAAGCAGAATTGCGCTTAACAGACTATGAAGATGCAGATGGGGGCTTACATCCCTTCATTTCGGAAATCCCATTTATTATTCTGTCCGAAAACTCAAACAAGATTAAAAAATTACGCAATGAAGCGATTGCCAGTAAGATAATATTCAATGATTTCACTGATACAATGACAGTGGGAACTTATAAAGAACAAATTGCAAGGACATTGCAGGTCAAAGATGAAGACCTTATCTATTATGGAATTGTATTGTTTGGGGACTGGGATCAGGTAACTGAGCTCACCCGTAAGTTTTCTCTGTGGCGATAAAAAAGTGTGAGGGGCATTATAGAGAAGGGAGAACCCGGATTTCGCTGGCGCTTCATCCAGGCTACATTTCATTGCTAATAAGTGAGGAATATTTTTCTAAAACAGATGACAATAAGGAGAAAAAAATATTCTCCAGATAGAATGGGATGGCAACTTAAACTATAATTTATTAATAAAAGCTATAACTATGCTAACCATTTGGAGAAACTTATGAAACCTACACATATTAAGCCACCTTCTAAACAGGTGATAGCTATAGGAATATTAAACTCAAAAACTCATTTAGCGTGGGATTACTCCTCAGAATCTGCATTGTTTGTGAAAATTCCTCCAGGAGGTCAGCTTGATGATGTTAATAATTTTCTCAAGGAGAATGACGTCGAGTTTCAAACCAAACAACATAGAGGCCTTGTTAATATCGTTATTCCTCCCAGTCAGATCGAAAAAATAAAAAACCTTGAAGACGTTGAGCCTATTGCTCAATCTGGGCCTAAACCTTAACACCAGTTGCACTTGTCACCAAACCAGGATAATAGTGTAATCTCTGGAAACCTGTATCCTGTTTATTGTGAACACCCGAGGAGGAAGATGCAATACCACTTTCGGGGTAAGCTATTATCAAAATGCTATATTAAGACGTTAACTACTTTAAAGAAACAAGATGGACTTATTAACAAAACGCGCCACCCTCTTTATCATTTCCCTAGCATTGTTCATGGATGTATTAGATTCGAATATCATTAATACTGCAATTCCAGCGATGTCACGCAGTTTTCAAGTGAACCCTATTAATTTAAAAATTGCATTGATCAGTTATTTGCTGAGCTTGGCTATCTTTATTCCCATTAGTGGCTGGACAGCCGATAAGTATGGCACTAAGCGCGTGTTTATCGCTGCTTTAGGTCTCTTCACGATAAGTTCATTTTGGTGTGGATACGCCCACACCCTTATGGAGCTGGTTATTGCGCGCAGTATTCAGGGGATAGGAGGTGCCTTCATGATTTCATTAGGAAGGTTAATCGTAGCCCGTACATTTAAGCGTCACGAATTAGTGTCAGCTATGAATGCTGTGATTATTGTGGTTTCGGTTGCAGTAATGGTAGGGCCTTTTGTAGGGGGTATTATCACAGATAATTTTTCTTGGCCGTGGATTTTTTGGGTGAATATTCCCGTGGGAATTTTTGCCATAATTTTTTCTGTGTATTTTTTAAGAGATGACGCACAAAAAAAAGAGCGACCTTTTGATATGTGGGGTTTTATTTTATTTGGTGGCAGTTTAGCCATGTTATGCTTTTCACTTTCCCAAATGAGCGAAACAGATATTGATCTGCATGCCTCGTGGGCGATGATAACGATTGCGGCGGTCATGTTAATTATTTTTATAATTCATGCCAAACGATATGACCATCCCGTTATTAATATTGAATTATTTCGTATTCGAACTTTTCGAATTTCAGTTTTTGGAAATCTTTTCTCACGATTAGGTTTTGGCGGCATGCCATTTTTGCTGCCATTATTACAGCAGATGGGATTAGGCTTCAGCGCGCAATTATCTGGATTATTATTAGTACCTATGGCATTTGGTATTATTTTTTCAAAGCTCTTCGGGTTACGAATTCTAAAACTGATGGGTTATAAAAATTTTTTATTATTGAACACCACGTTAGTCGCATTCACTATATTTTCGTTTGCGATAATAAACCAACATACCTCAGTCTATACCATAGCTAGTTTAACTTTTATTCTCGGCATTTTTATCACATCACAATTCACAGCGATGAATTCTCTTGCTTTCTCACAGATTAGCCGGGATGAATTAAGTAATTCAACCCCTATAACAAGTACAGCCCAAGTGTTGGGACAAAGTCTAGGTGTTGCTGTTGGAGCGATATTGCTTAGATATCATTCTTCACAGTTAAAACAGGTTTTATTAACACCCACCGTGTTTCATCAAACTTTTTTTTCAATGGGTTTACTTACCCTATTGTCAGCGCTTATTTTCATTAGTTTAAGACCTGATGATGGCCAGCAAATGCTGCTTGCAGGATCTGAAAATGAAAGTTAAAGCAAGGATGGTTTCTTATTTTGAAGGTAGCTGCCCTGCCATAATTTAAGTTACGCTTGAATAAAACGTAACTATTCACACCCCACAGTGATTGGTTGGCTATGACGTTCAATTTTGAGCGGAATTTAAATTATTTTTCACAAGAAAACTATCAATCATATGCCTTGCAATACTTGCAGGAGGAGGAAGATTCGGTAAAGCCTCTCTGCTAAACCATTGAGCATCCTCTAGTTCTTTATCATTTATACACATCTGGCCACTTTCATAGTGTGCTTTAAATCCTACCATAAATGAATTTGGAAAAGGCCATGATTGACTACCAAAGTATTTAAGATCTTTCACTATAATACCTACTTCTTCTAGCACTTCTCGTTTGACCGCCTCTTCGCAGGATTCTCCAGCTTCAACAAAACCTGCTAAGGTGCTGTATACCCCTTTAGGGAAATGAGGTGATCTTGCTAGAAGAATCTTATCTCCGTGCTCAATTAGAACAATGACAGCTGGAAAGCTAGCAGGGTAAATAATTTTTTGACAGTGCGTGCAAATCTTAGCAATTTCTATGCTACTTATTGTTGTGGGAGAGCCGCAACTGCCACAATAAAGAGAAGAGCGATGCCAATTTATCAGTTGTTTGGCACGTAATATTAATTTAGACCTCTCTCCCTCCACTGTGGTCAGGAGATCACGAGCCGGGAGGAAGAGATGGTGGGTATTAATTTTTATTGACGAATGCAAATTTACAACATAGATAGTTTTGTTTTCAAAATTACCCAGAAAATAATAATTCTCTTGTGTGATACCCAAGCAGGTATCATGCTTTACTTCACCCAGGGGAATGACGCAATTTAAATCTTTCTGTTGCGTTAATAATTTGTCATCCCAAAAAAATAAACAATGATCATTTTCTGAGAGCATTGAGGATACCTCATCTAAAGACAGACCGTTTAACCATAAAATAATTTCTGTATTTAGGCAAGTGATTCATCTATGCCCCCCCCATAGCAATAAAACTAACAGCTTACAATTGGTATAAAATTAACGGCAGGAATTAAAGACAAAGGATATTTTTGCAGTGGTTATAAAGAACTCTATGAAGTAACTACTGTTTTCACTGGGGTTTTTTGAAATTAATCTTTCGAATATCACCACGTATCTAAACGTACAGAATTAGAAAAATACTCACTTAATCGCCGCTGAGTGCCTGGACTAACCATCGCCGGTAATTTTTCAAAATCAAACCAACCCTTTGCCTCGATTTCAGGAGAATCTACTTCCTCGATAGAATAATTTTTTATCACGAAAATTACGGGATAATCGTTTTGCCCTAAATAAGTGTTAAAATAAATGCCGAATAATTCTGGCTCTTGTTGAGTGACTATACCTACCTCTTCTCGGAGCTCGCGTAAAACAGCTGTTTTAATTGATTCACCTCTTTTAACGCCGCCTCCTGGTAAATACCAATGTGGTTGATAAGTATGCTTGACCAGTAGTATTTGGTTATCCTGATTTAGGATAATTGCACGCGCACCAAGGGTGACCACTCCCAATACGGATTTAATTTTACATAGCAAATATGTCGCCCATTTGTAAAAAAAACGTATGATTTTTTTCATAAGCCACACCTAATAATGGTATCTATGGATTTGAACATTTCACATTCCCTATGTAACTACAGTAATCATTAAATAGTACAAGGAGCAATAGGGGTCAAGCAATAGGATCACCTCTCAAATAATCTGCTCATCCATTGCATCTTCCAAAACCGCTAATTCAAGATGTAACCCTTATTGTCCAAGGAGGTATACTTCTCCGTTATATTGTTAAGTTTTTGAATTTATTAAGATGGTTATGCATAAAAAGGGTGGCATTCCAATCGGATTTACTTGAAATTTATAAAAGCACATGGGCCACTCAGCTTGTTACACAACGTTGTGAGTAAAGCTCATCCAGTAGATTAATAGTCTGCAATCATTAATCATGGCGCGCTTTAGCTATAGTCAGTTTCAAGCGGTCATTCCGAAAATATTGAAACATATCGGAAATTATCAGATAGGAATTAAGACCTTTTCAAGGCAAACGGCTTCCAAAATAGTAATTGAGGAATGCCCCTCCTTATAGGAACACGCTGGAAATTAGCGGAAGTATTAATGGCCTAATTTTAAAGTGAGACCAGCTCTAAATTGCTCAATATATTCTTCAACTTTGACCTTGTATCGATAAGCTATATTGTTTGTAAGCATCTCAGGGTTTAGGTTTTCCCCATCTTGAGGCCAACCATTGCTGGATGCCTCCTCTTTCCAGTCATCTCTTAATTCTTGTTCATTTGCAGGTTCATGAATGCACATCAACGCTATTGCTTTAAGACATGGTTCTCGTACCGCATCGTTGACGCCTTTGTTAGTGATATGATCCCACAAATACATGATAAGACTACACTCTTCGTCCGTTAAGATGCTCTGCAATCGAGAATCTACTCCTAACTCAAATAAATACTTAATCATCTCAAATATTTTTGGACCCACATCTACATCTACATCACCCTTAACATTTAAAATTAACAGTTTTTGTACGAATAAATCTAAACAATCCCTTAGTAAATCATCGTTCTTACGTTTTCGTTGTGGGTTTGCAAAAAATGGTTTAGCAGCCTCAGGATCCCTGCTCATACATAACAACTGAGCAACAGTATTGAAAATATTTTCATTAATGAGACGGTCACTGTATGTATCCAACAGACAAGTCGCAAGTTTAGAAGTTTTAAAATTCCCGGTGTATGTAAATTTATTATAAATGTGAACTTACCTTCTATGCTTTCAAAAATTGAGCCTAGAGTGTTTTTCATCTCCTCCACTATCCTCGCCGTATTCATTATCTCTTCGCAGTCCCTTGTAATATCTTTTTTAATACCAAATAAATATAGAGTGGGACTCCGCATAGGATTAAATGGCACCTTGCCGTCTTTAAAAAATGATTTTAGTGCTTCGCAAAGCATAGCCATATACCGATGATGAACGGTCAAAAAGTATTTATTTACCATTACCATCGTCCCATAAGTTGTGATTACGGAACCAATGAAGGAACCATCACTTGTCATGTTTTAGTCAATAAGCTATTCCAAGACGCCAGCTCCTCCATATGTCTTACAAAAAAAATTATCACTTGCTTGGTGCTTGTGAAAATAATTTTATCATTGCTTCATTAAAAGCAGGAATATCATCCGGCTTACGACTTGTTACTAACATATCATCCACTACTACTTCTTTATCCACCCACTGTGCTCCTGCATTTACTAGATCTAATTTGAGAGACGGCCATGATGTCATAGTATGGCCTTTAACACCGTTCGCATTAATGAGCGGCCAAGGGCCATGGCAGATAGCTGCGATAGGTTTGTTATTTTTAACAAAATGGGCAATGAATTCGATGGCATGATCATTAATGCGTAATTTATCGGGATTAATGACCCCGCCCGGTAATAGCAACGCATCGTAGTCTTGAGGACTGGCCTGTTCGAGGTTAACGTCTATAGCGAATTCATCACCCCACTTGGTATGCTGCCACCCTTTGACCTTTTCATTGTTTGGGGAGACGATAAAAACTTCTGCACCGACAGCTTGCAGTTCTTTTTTAGGCTCCGTCATTTCAACTTGCTCAAAGCCGTCAGTAACTAAAATCGCAACTTTAAATCCTGCTAATGCTTTATTCATGGTAGCTCCAACACTTAATTAATTCTTACTTAAGCTTAGCAAATATTCGATCGTCTTACCAAAATTGATGAACAATATTTTGGCTCTGTTTATTCGATAAATTAATCATCTCTAAGCTACGTATAAGCTTAAAATTACATTAAAAAATGCAGTATTTTTGCAATAGGTGGCGAAAAAAATGAATTAAAAATATATCTTATTTCTTTTGCGATAAATTTAGTATATTATTCGCGCCTTCCACAGCCATCGCCAGAGAACAGATATGTTAGAAATACTCGAACGTTTTATCATCAAATATACTATTCCGAAATTAAATAAAAAATTTATTTCACCCAACTTATCTTTTGATGAGAAAGAAAAACTTGATGAGCTATGCAATAAAAATAGAAAATTAATTTCAGGCTATGATCAGGGTGATTATGAACTGCTTTCAATCAAACATCATTTTCTTGAAGTCTTAGAGAAAAGGATAGGCAAAGGAAATCACCACAAAAAACTTCCGTTGCCGCTGCAAAAAATTGATATTATTTCATTAAAAATGATGGCATGGAAACGTGCAAACAAACTTGGATTGATTGTAGACCAAGTTAATCTTCCAGAAGAAATTAAACAAATAATTATTCCGCATGTACAACTAAAACCTTATGGTAGTTTAGGACCCATAAAGGCCGATAGAATATTACGAAATATCTATCGACTTTTAGATCTAGAACGTAACAATTCCGCGTTGAATCTCACCAAAATTAAAAGCGCAATAGAAATTGCATTTATATTGAATGCAAGTAAATTAAAAAATACTTTATTCGACAAAATACAGCTTCTTCCGGTGCAGAAGGATGTATTAATTACCTTATTAAAGTGGGCGATAGAGTATAATGACACCATTTCCTTTAATAGATTGTTTGAGTCTACTGAAAGCCTAAATAATGATGACATCCTTAAACTCATACCCTCTTCGTTTGCAGGTAATTCAGAAATCTTCAACTTGCTATCTTCTAAAGTCAGCACTGAAAGATTAAAAACCACATTATTATTACATGTGGTAGCCGAGTCTGGAGACATAAAAAAATTACGCGATCTTTTAGACCAAGGATTCCCACCTCTTAGACGAGATGAAAATGGCTGGTTGCCTTTGCATTACGCAATAAGAAAAGGAAAAATTAAAGCTTTCAAAATTTTGCATCCACTTGTTGCAGATCAGTTAACAGAGACAGACCATTACCAGCTTTTCTATTGTGCCGCAATAAATAATCGTCTTAAATCTATCGATTACCTGATAAAAAATAAGTTCAATTTAAACGCTAAAGTAGATAATACTAACATAATAACAGGCCTTTTAAGCCATCTGTATCAAGAGATGAATAGGGAAGAACAAGCGTGGGGTCTCGCCTATCGAACCTATGATGAATCTATTTCGATGATTGAATCGATCATAAGCACAAACTCTCAATTAGTGGGTAACAAATACGATAAAAAAATCTCTGAGAATTTAGAAATGTTAGCTTCAATTAAACATAAACATAGCACTAGTAATTTCAGCAAAAAGTCCAAAGCCCTTTTGGATCATCCTGCTATTGGAGGTGATCTAAGTTTATATCAGCGCTATTATGGAACATACAAAGGGAAGGTAACAGATGCTTTCACCGGCGCACTATCAGCAGGCTCAATAACTACACTCTTATTAGGAGTGGCTGTCAAAGTCAGCGCTAAATCTAGCAAAAGTCATGAAACAGCTAATATCATCTTAAGTCTAGGTGTTGTCGCAATTGTACTTGATTTGATGCTACTCTATTTATATTACAGCCGAAGAAGCAGAGTTCCCTGCACTAACTTCTTTAAGAATACTCCTCCCGCCCCTGAAAACAATGACCAAGGGCCCGTTATAATTGTGAGACCTTAATCAGAAGGAAGCTCAATTGATAGTTTTAATCGTATTTGAATTTTCAAGACCTTTAAGACATCTTTCAATATAAACGTTAACCACAGGGTCAGGAATATTGGGGTTCAAACAACTTTTGAACAACTCTTCAGCTTTTTGAAATTGGTTTTGTTGGTATAACTTTCTAGCTTCATTAAATACTTCTTGGTATTTGAGTTTATGGTTGCGGACCACTGTCTGATCAATCGCACACACTTCATAAATTCCAATAGGAATTGTTTGCCCTCTGATAATGACGTCATCTATTTGTCGCAACGCATAATGCTGGGGATACATTAATTTTTTGACGGTATTATCCGTAATGATAAGAGGGATTTTATATTCCTTAGTAAGCCCTTCAATTCGTGATGCAGTGTTAACCGCGTGGCCAATAACGGTCCCCTCCATTCGTGTTTCATTACCAATGATGCCTAATATCAACTCTCCTGTGTTAATACCGATTCCGATATCAATTGAAAATCCACCTTGGCTTTGTTGTTCCTTATTAAATACCGATAGTTGGTGTTTCATCGCTATAGCAGCTTGAACAGCAGAGTCTGGATTGCCAAATAATGCCATAATTGCATCGCCAATATATTTATCAATAAAGCCTCTATACTGGCTAATAATGGGTTCCATTTCGCCAAAAAAATTATTAACAAATTTGAACACTTCACTCGGTTTTATTCGTTCAGAAATATTGGTGAAACCACGTATGTCACAGAACATAATAGTGCGCTCGCAAGAAATACTGTCGCCAATTTTGACGCTGACCAAACTTTTTTTATTCAGTTGATCTAAAAATGCATGCGGCACAAAGTGTTCAGAGGCAGCATAAAGTCGAGCGTTGTCCAAAGAAATTGCTGCCTGTGTGGACAGCAAGGTTAATACTTGGAGTAAATCTTTTCTAAACGCATCTTGAATGAGATCATTCTCAAGATACAGAATCCCTATTAAGGTTTGTTGCTTTTTGATTGGCATACAGAGCAGTGACTTGGGTTTTTTAGTTAAAATATAGGGGTCATTCATAAACCTGCCACTGTCTTGAGCTGACTTACTTAAAATCACTTCCTCCTGACTATTTTTGACATAAGTTATCAGCTTAATGGGCAGGTCATCTCTATCGGTTATAGCAACACCCTGCTGGAGAATGATTTCTTCACGATTCGCATATCCTTCAGCTGCCACAAATAAATTACCCGCATTTTCAAGTAAGATGACCCCTCGCTCAGCTCCAGCATTTTCTAATATGATGTGGATCATTTCTCTTAATAAATTATCTAAGATAATTTCACTAGAAATAGCCTGTGTGGCTTTCAACACAGAAATATAATCTAATATATAGGGGTTCATAGTGCTGGAGGAAATAGAATCCCTTAAAGAAACTGAATCAACACCTAACTCTGGGCTGGTTTTTTGGGTAAATAACCAATTTGGATATTCTTTTTCTAGGGAGGCAGTTTTTGCTAAAGCACCCCAGCGCAGATAATTATAATGTGCTTCTTGCAAATATAATTTAGCAAATTTTGTTTTATTGCCACTTAAATAATATTTTGCAGCCAATTCATTCGCGATTGCTGCAAAGTATATAAAGCCGCCTTCTTGCGCTGACTCAATTGCTTTATCATACATCTGTTCTGCTTCGGTAGCATTGCCCTCGAGACGCGCCCACTCTGCCAACATGAGTAAATATTTATGTTCAATATTTCCAGGTTGAACTAAAAACCATTCCCGCACTTTCTTTAAAAGCTGCTTATACGTTTTTCTAAATGCTTTCTTTTTAGCACTTGAAGCATCTTTATAACATTGGGCAATACTAAGCGCGTAGATCGCATACAAATCTTGATTCCACACAACACCTAAAAAATAATTCCGCAAACTATACGCAGCAACTGAATTTTCTAAAGCAGTCTCATAATGTCCAAAAACAAATAGCAAATGAGCATACAACTCATAGCATCCTAAGGTAATAGTCCGTGCTTCTGATTCGAAAGGCGCCTCAATCATTTGTCCAATTTTTTTTATGGTTAAATTAGATTCACCTTGCCAATAAAGAATCAGCGCTTTGAAGAAGATACCAAATCGATAAAACCCTACGTCTTGGGCTCGGTACAGTGTTTCGTCAACTTCTTCCACTATATTGAGTGTTTCAGACAGCGGCTTGTTACTGGTAAAATACAAAGCCATGTGCACTACTTGAGCATATCCAGCAAATAGTGTGTCACCCGAGTCTATAGAAAGTCGATAAGCAGTTTTGCAAAGTTTGATACACTCTGAGAAGGGATGGCGCCAATGAGCAAACCACAAAGCATAGGTTGTATAATATCGTGACAAGGTGGGTAAATGATTTTGTTTTTTTGCTAGTTTTCCAGCTAATTCAACTAGGGCAAATGTTTGCTTATAATTCTTGAGGCGAGTCATTACAATCAAGGCATAGGTCATATAGGCAGTGATTGAATAGCGACAATACCCCCCTTTCAAATTAATTAATATTCTTTTTGTAGCCATTAATGCTAGTAATTGTGGATTTGCAATATATCCAGCAGGACCCATTTCCATTAACACATGACTTGCAACAATTATGGCAGGATCGGTAGCTTCTTTTAATTCTTGGTCAAGATTTTCGATATCTTTAAAAAGAAGCTTCATACTAATTTTAAGAATATCTTTGATGATGTGATAAGTGGGGTGTAATGGTAATTTAATTCCAAGTAATTTCAAGGCATCAATACCTGTTGCTAATGATTTTTCATGCTGATGACGGTTAGCATAGAGAATAACTTTTATAGTATAGATATCCGCCTTTTCTAGATTCGTCTTGGCGTGTGCAAGCAAAACATCAAAATATTGTTCAGATTCTTCATGGTTCCCGGCTAAATAAGAGCTCTCTGAACGTTCACGATAGAGATCAAATAAAAGCTGATAATCACTCTGCCAATATGATTCATCTAATAATTCAATGGCAGAGGAAACATAACTAAGCGCATGCTGGTAAGCAATGGAACGTTTAGCTTTTTGAGATGCTGTTAGATTTAGAGCCGCCACCACTAATTTTTCTTTTCGTTCACTCACTAAATCTAAACTTTTGTTGTAGTGTTGTAATATTTCGAAAACCGTGCGGTGATTTTCCATGTCTTGAGGCTCATATCTTTCTAACAAGAGCCTTGCTATGCGCAAATGGGTTTGCTTACGCGCCGATTCAGGGATTAAATCATAGGCAGCCTGCTGCACCCGGTCATGAATAAATTGATAGTCTATCTTGTCGATAATGTCGTGATCATTAAATTCGACTGACCCTATTTCAACTTGCTTATATGACGTTCCAATTTTTTTAATCAAACCCGTTTTTAATGCAGGAATTAATTCTTCAGCAAGGATCTGGGCGTTTTCTTGACCAATTAATTCGAGTGTAGTTAAATCAAACTGGTTACCAATACAGGCAGCCAACTTCAATGTTTCTTGAGTAGTTACAGGTAATTTTTGTAGTCGTGTAATAGTTAGATCAACAACATTATCTGTGACAGATAATTGTTCAATTTGATTAATATCCCATTCCCACTTATTGGTTTCATAAGAAAAATTCAGAACACCTTCTTGGTGCAGTAGTTTAAGAATTTGGTTGATAAAAAAGGGATTGCCGTGAGTTTTATAGTAAATTAATTTAGCGAGAGGCTTAACTTCATCAACAGCCTGGTTTAATGTATCGGCTACCAGGTTTTCTACATCAGACTCATTAAGATCTGACAGACTAAGCGTATGTACCGGAATGCCCACTTCCATTATGTCTTTTATCGTTTTTAGTAAATAATGGTCGGCTTTTACTTCGTTATCCCGATATGCCCCAATCGCCAGTAAATATTTGCTTTTGATATTCGTTAAAATATTTTCCATAAGTTGTAGTGAAGCATGATCAGCCCATTGCAGATCATCTAAAAATATAACCATGGGATGATCAGCACTGATAAAAATGCGGAAAAAATCCTCGAAAACCATGGTAAATCGATTTTGAGCCTCAGCAGCCTGTAATTCGACGACGGGGGGCTGTGGTCCGATGATCAATGCTAATTCCGGTAATATATCAACAATAATTTTGCCATTAATACCTAGGACGGCCATGATTTCATCTCGCAGAGAAGCTAGCCGGGAATCTGGCTCTGTGAGCAGTTGATTTATTAGAGACTGACAGGCATGTATTATTGCACTGTAAGGGACACTACGTTGCAGAAGATCAAACTTACCACTTATAAAGTATCCATGCTGACGCACAATAGGTTTTTGAATTTCTTGAATAAGTGATGTCTTACCTATACCTGAATAGCCAGTCACTAACAATAATTCACAGCTGCCATCGCTAACACGATCAAAGGCGTTTAATAAGGATTCAATTTGTTGATCTCGATGGTAAAGTTTTTGTGAAATATACAAATGTTCAGAAGAAATATTCTGTCTCAGTTTGAAAGGCTCGATTAAACTTTTCAACTGCCATTGTTGCGCACATTCGTTTAGGTCAAGACGCAGGCTAGTCGTTGAGCTATAACGGTCTTCCGGAATCTTCTCTAATAATTTACTCACAATGAGCGACAGCATTTTTGGGATTTGTGAGTTAACAACCGAAACTAAGGGAGGTATTTTAGCAATATGACAGTGCACCCATTCTATAGGATCATTGGCTTTAAAGGGCAATTCTCCTGTCAGCATTTGAAAAAAAGTCACCCCCAAAGAGTAGAAGTCGGTGCGATAATCCAGTGTTCTATTCATTCTTCCCGTTTGTTCAGGAGATATATAAGCAATATTGCCTTCTAAGACATAAGGACTTAATTGAGATTCGACTTTATCAAATATTTCTACTGCCAAACTTAAATCTGTGAGTTTAGTCGTTAATGTAGCGGGATCTATGATGATATTGTAAGGGTTTATGTCTTTGTGAATGATGTTGTGTTTGTGTAGAGAATCCACTACATCAACTAGCTGCTTAGCAATATAAAAAAAGTTAGTTAAATTAATAGGACGGGCATTTAAGAATTCCGCTAAGGTGATGCCTTGAATATCTTCCAAGACTAACACTAAGGAATTCTGGTTAGGCACTAAGCCTTCAAGACCAATAATTCCGGGCAAATCTAATTTTTTCAGCAATAGATATTCATGCTGCAATGTTTCCAAATCTCTTGGGTCTGGCCGTTCAGCCATAAGCGACTTAAGGATGACTTTTTTATTATCTTCTAATCGCGTTGCGCGGTAAACGACAACAGTAGGCCCTTCGTGGAGTTTTTCTACTATGTTATAACCTTTTATATGCACCACATTATCACCACTAACCTGTTAACGTATTTCTCTGAAATCATACAAAGACATATCTCTAATTATAGTAGTAAAACTGCCACGCAATAGAAGCTTAAAGCATTGATTAAACTATTATTATCTTGCAGTTGGAGATTTTTGCGTAACTATTCCGCACCAATTTTCAATCTGAAAGCATCTAGATTTGTGCTGAATAGGTTATGGTTTAGGGATACTCAGTGCCCATTTCGCAGTTTCGTGCACTAAGGGGTCTCTATCATTAAGGGATGCGGGAATTGAATCAGTGATCTCATCAATGCGCAAGATAGTACTTAAATAAATAGCAGCCGACTTTATCATGCTGGTCACTTGCAGTGTTGGGTAGGAGAGCAGCTCCTTTAATAGCTCGCCCAGCTCTTCATGGCTAGGATGAATATCATCTTCCTTAGAATAGATACGCCAAATTAATGCAACTAACTGTTTATGCGGACCTGAAACAGTGTGTTCTAACAATTGTTTGGCATAGCTTGATTTATCAGTGTCTGGACTATCTAAATAAAAATTTATTTTTTGAAGGGTAGTACTGGGATAGATAAATTCTAATAAAGCAAAAATATTATTTTTAATGGTGCGTATTTGCTTATCAAAAATCGAAGCGAGTAAAGTAAATTCTGTACTATCACCAATTTTTTCACGTAAAGTAAGAAAAAAAAGTAATCGGCTTGCTTCAGAATTAATAAACTTGTTGATTGTCGCTATTTCCGTTTTTACTTTTGCCTTATATTTTCTATTTCTAAGCGACTGTAAAATATCTAAGTGAATATCTCTGCCTTCAGTCTTGCGCAATATTTGGAGTAGTCTTCTGCGCGCAGCAGGACCTTTAATGAAGCCGATAATTTTTATGATCTGCGCTATTTTCGAGTCGTTCTTAAAAAGTAGAGCCACATTAAGGCTGTCCGTTAATGCAGCTATGGCATTATTGCCTGCTTTAATTAGTGATGAAAGGCTTGCTTGTCTAAATAAATTATCATCAAGTAAGTTTATTAGTAACTCAAAAAGCGTTTTATCCTGGAATTCACTTACCGCTAGAATAGCGCTATTTTTGACATTCGCATCTGCATCATTCAGCAAGGTGTTTAGCTGAGGTAACAGTTTTTTTTGGGGAGTAACCTGTCGCAATATAGTGGCTGCACGAATGCGTTTTTTTGGATTAGTTGACCTGATTAGGTTAGCTAACTCCTTGCTAGCAATATCAATAATTTCTTGATTTTTGGTATGATTTAGGGCCGCTATTAATGCTTCGTCTGCCAGCCAATCATCCTTTTCATTAATGAATGACAAGATAAAAGAATCTTTTTTATTTTTTGGATATTGAAAAATCATCGCACGAAAGGCTAATGATTTAATAGTAGGCTTAGGGTGTGTCAATGCAATAATTTCAATTTCCTTCAAAAGAAGGGGGTTACTAAAAGTATTCAGATAATAGAGTGCAGTATAAACAACATTTTCTTCACTTCTTTTTAGACACAACACTAAACTACTCGAAAAATGTTTAGGGTCTATATCTTTCATTAGACCTAAACAATAAATGGTCTCTCTTTCGGTTCCCGTTTTTATTTTATCGAGGACCAGATTTGCATAATTTTTATCAACATGACTTTGCCTAGGAACTCGACGCTTAATAAGCGTGTCGCGCAATTTTAAAACATAACCCTTTTGCAAAAAAGAGGTAATTATAATTGTTAAAATTATTATGAATAAAATTAACATGCCTAAATAGACAGGTCTAAATCCTGAAAAATATTGAAAGATAAGCAGTATAATACTCACTAATATAATAGCGGATGGAATAATAAATCCCTCAATTTTTTTCTGTAAACTACTACGTAGATTGGCAGGTAAAGGTTGATACAGCGTGAGTAGCGATTGGCGTACAATTGAATTTGAAAAACCTTCATCAAACATTTTCATTATCACACACAAGATAAAAACAACATGCTGCTCTCGATTCATGGGGAATGCCGCTACTAGCAACAGAGCAACGGCGCCTACGCTCACAGATTTAATTAATAATCCTGCTCTTATTCCTAATTTGCGAATTAAAAACTTGGAAACAAAAGCTCTATTAATTAAATCAAATACGTTTAAAACGGCGAAAAATATTCCAAGAAAAACTGCAAATGCCATCTCATTTTGAAATAACCTGCTGCCTTCCGTATAAAACATAAAATCAATGATGACATAAATCGCCAAGCTCGTAGCCACAAATAACATATTATTAATTAGGTACGAGTCTCGCCAATTAAATTTTATATTAACTGATGATTCTGTTGGCTGAGCTGACACATCCACAGCCTCTGGTTGAGAGAAGTGTTGTGCATACAGTTTAATTATTATTCTTAAAAAAATTGTAATGGTAAATGCAATTAAACCAATGACCAGGATACTGTTGTTAGCACCCAGTGTAAGGACAAACAAAGGAATAGCTAAACTCCCTATCACTGCTGACATAGACTGACACATGCCGATAATACCAAACAAACGTTTAGACTGTTCGAGGGTAAATAAACGATTTAAAATAGCCCACATTTGCCAATCTAAAATAGCAAAGCTTGCTTGCGCCCAGATTAGCAGGGCAAAATACACTCCTCTTTTATCAGACAAGAAATCGGATGCCCAAAAAAGCACAAATAAGCCTCCCACCATCACCGCCAAGGATAGGAGTAATGTGTTGACACTTATGCGACGCGCCAATAGCGTGTAGCCTGCTCCCATGAGTATCAGTATTAATGAGCTGATAATGTAGGCGTAAGGAAGAATGGCCGGTTTATAATGTGACAAAAATAAAATGATAGGTATGGTCTTAATCAAAACTTGCACAAAACCAATCAAGGAGGCATACCCGATAGAGAGGACTGTTATATTATGCTCATCCTTTCTTATGCCTAACTTGGTCGCAAATTTTCGCATTATTAATGACCTAATTTTGAAATTTGGTGCTGATGCGAGGTTAACTCATGAATCTGTTTAGTCATTAAACGAATAAGATTACATAGTTGCTGAATAATACCCATCGCTAGATTTATATTAATACTCAAGTGTTCCACTAAATCTTGACGATGAAGCTTAAGTAGCAAGCAATCTTCTACAGCCACTACGGAAGCGGTTCTTGGCTCGGGTGATAATACCGCAAGCTCTCCAAATATTTGTTGGCTGCCTAACTCGGCTAAAATATTTTCGTCTTCTTTAATAATTACCTTTCCCTCAACAATAATATATAAGACATCATCAACTTCACCTTTTTTAATGATGTAGTCACCTTTGTTAACGCGAAACTCTGTCGTTTTTGACGCTATTTCCGCAATTAACTCATCACTCACTTCTTGAAAAATATTTACACTACGCAGCATAATAATTTTTTCTAGTAATATCATTTTCCATATCCCATTCTAGTGTTGAGCATAAATAATCACTTTAGGCGGCTCCCTACTTTTCGAAACGAAACTACTATTTGTAAGACAAAGCGTATGATAACTAAAGCAGGAAGTATCCAGCTTAAAGCATAGGTAGAAATCCCAAATAATGTATCTGGTAGGTATTTGAGTAATATATATTGGCCTATGAGCGCAAGTAAGATACTTATACACCACGCCGTGATGCTGGTTACCCAAAACAGTATGTTGTCCTTGCTATCTTTATAAAAAGCTAAACGACTTATATTCTTAATGGTTAGCTTTCGTAGCCATTGGAAGGCAGAAGGATGTAGTTTTGGCTTTTCCAGCGCATCTGCTAATGCATGATAACCATCCCCTTGATAGAGCGGATTAAGATTTTTCAGGGCACTCATATAAAGCAGCAGAGCCAAAGTCCAACAAAAAATTTGGAACAGCGGTATAGCCACTAACCATGCAACAATACTCAGCAGTCCAGCAATGAATATATCTGTATACGCACCTGCCAAATGCACAATGATATGATTTTTTTTGCTGCTTAAACACATATCCGTTGTATCTACAAATGCAAACAAGCCAATCAGATTGAAGATAAGGCCGGCATGATGCACCTCTCGTCCAAACGCCTTTGTGGTAAAAGCGTGCCCCAACTCGTGCAAGGGAATTAACAATAGATTCATTAGAAATACACTGAAAATTAAAATAAATAACATTAGTGGCGACAGTATATGACGAGCTTCATGTTGCGCAACAGACACGAAGGCAATCACACCCATCACTACTATCAACGCTATAAGGATTTGCCCAAAAGGTTTAAATAATAAATTAACACCTGCGTTATAGCTCGTAGAAAGGAGGTGATCAATATCTTTGAAAATATATTTAAAGCGAAATTTTTTTAATACGAGGACTTTAAAACGCTGCCACCTTGTTAAATCGACAGGAGACGTCGGTTCAGAAACTAAATTCATTGCAGGTAAGGAGATAAAGCCACTATTAGCAAGATTGAGAATTGTGTTTGAAACCTCATCTGGTGCAAAAATTTTATGCTCTGTGAGTAATATCATAATGATATCTTCAATTGTCTGGCGTCCGTCTAGTTGTTGCCAAATCAGCCAACCAATATCAGAAAGCAAAAAATACCGCCACTGCTGAGGATTCTTCAGGATGGTAACGCTGCGACCATCCCCCATTTTTTTATGATAGTAACTAATATACGGTAACCGCAGGGGACGGCTACGTTCTACCATCAACATTACAATAGATTCGCCAGCGCTATCTTGATAGCTTAACAGCTCTTGTAACTGTTCCTTTGTTAGAATAAATAATTCGCCCGCTTCTTTCATTCTTGCTGTTGCATTCCGATGCGTAGCAGCGAGGGGCGCAATTTCTCCAAACATGGCGGGGTGCTCTAATACGGCCAACAATTTTTCTGTGCCATCTTCATTCTCAGCGACAATTTCCACCTTGCCCGAACTGATTAGATAACAATCCTGTCCTTCTTCTCCCTGCTGGAATAAAACGCTTCCCTCTGCAACATATTTCTCTTGAATATTACGTGCAAGTTGCGCTAGCCGCTCCAAAGGTAACTTAGAAAAGGTACCCACCTGTTTAACAAAATTCATGCGTAGCAGAAACTTTGCTGATTCCTGCATCAGTTCACTTACAGTAGGATGATTCCGCAGAAAAATGTAAAGACTTTCCACCTTCCATCCAATGACTAAAACACTTGATAACGCCGTTAGTGTAGTCGTTCTAGTGCCACTTGGAGAAAAAAAACTTGCATCACTCAATCCTATAGGCTGTCCTTCCTTTAAAACAGTTTGAGGAACCAATGTAATTTTGCCCGCCTCATTAACTTCGCTCACCACTTCGACCCTACCCTTTACAATGATATAGATGGCATCGATCACATCATTTTGGGAAACTATTCTCTCCCCTGCGGAGTATTGTTTTTCAAAAGCAAGTCCTGCCAAACCAGTTAGCTCTAACTCTCTTAACTTCGAAAAAATGGGTTGACTGCGGACAAGTTGCTTTCGTGTAGGGAGGGAAACTAAACGTCCTTTTTTAGGGTTCCGTGTCACAGGCATTTCTGCTCTCTTTTATGGATTGTAGAAAAGAGCACGGCAAGTCTACTCGCCTAGCTAGGAAAATAAGTGGGAAAAATTAATTTCCCACTTTTTGATACTACTTAGAAGAATCCAAGTCTGACGAGGAAAGACCCGCTAAACCTAATATTTTTGGGCTAAGCATGGATTTAAGTTGTTCACTTGACATGGAATCAAGGTCAGAAACATTAACACCAGCTTTTTTGAGTTCGCTTTGTAACTCAGGGTTTGTACGAGATTTTTCTTTAAGACGTGTTTTGATACTTGTGATATCCACCATAATAATAACCTCCTTAATTAAACTTACTTAATCAGTATAGTATTTTTCTAAAATTTAGAATTTTTCTTTTAATACTTACATAGTCAAATGCTTGGGGCCTGGTAACCCAGCTATACTGATATATACAGTTGAGAGGTTTAATATATGCCCATTAAACTTAAAAGATGGGATGATTACCCGCGAAAATAACGATGGCTGGAGGGTTTTAGTTTGCCGCTATCGGCCCCGCGCCCTCCCCAAGAAAGCTGAAACGTGGGATATTTGGTTTAGCCAACTGGGACCAAGCCCTAAATTACTTGCAGATGCTTACGGAAAAAACAGAAAATCGCCCATCACTTTTCATTAACGAGGGTGGGGCTGAAGGCTTGGAGTTTGTTGAGCCGTCCTTTTATCAAACTCTTGCTTCAAATTGTCGGATAAGCCAGTTATTTCAAAGTTAGGATCAGCAGCCTTAGCGCCTTTATAAGCATTGAACAGCGTTTCCTCTTTATCTTTTTTGTTCATTCCCGCTGTAAGAGCTGAAACATCAAAACTCGAGTTTCCTGTACCTAGCATTATTTTTGCGACTATTTCGAAGCTTTTAGCGGAAGTATCAGGAATATGCATTTTATTTTCCGTAGGATCATAATGATAACTTTTGTAGTTATCCATCGACCAAAAATTATAACCCTTCCCCGCCTCTGCAAATTCCATGCCCAACTTCTTAACGACGTCCATGAGTGCTTCTATCTCAATCACGCGCTCAAAAGAGATACTCAGCTTTTTCGTGTGCTTGGTCCATTCGGGTTTAGGCGTTTGAGCTAGGGTCGTATTAGTCGGTGGATTCAGTGATTTGTCTTGCTCATCATCGATATCTTCCTCTTCTGGGGACATCTCGGGCTGGTCTGCCATCATTATTTCCTCTCTAGATTTATTACTTATTATAGCCTGATAGCTAGCATTTTATCATTAATTATTAGGTATCTACCCGCACCCAAAGTGATTCGTTGGCTAGGAGGTCCGCTTCTAGGGGCGAGTAGTTACATTATTAGAAGCTTGTTTTAAAATGGCGAGGGTTGAGGCGATGCATCTGCTCCAGGTAAATTTTTCCCTATAGAATTCAGACTTTATAACAGCCTGACTCGACAGCGACTCTTCTAGTAGCAGCTGCTTAAATTGTTCGCTTATGGCATCTACGTCTAGAGGATTAACGAGTAAAGCCTGACCCGCGCTGAACTCTGCCATTGCGCTATTAGCCGATGTTAACACAGGCACACCACTTGCCAATGCCTCTAATACCGGCAAACCAAACCCTTCGTAGGTTGAGAGGTAACTGAAAGCCTTCGCACCTGAAAAAAGTGCGGGAATATCGTCTTGAGGAACATACCCTAATAATTTTATATCGTTTGCTGCATTGTTCTTTAGAGTAGTAAGGAGGTCATTTATTTTCCAGCCCACCGCTCCCGCCAGTACTAAGGGATATTTCTGGCGTAATGTAGCAGGCAGATTAAGATATCCACGAATTAGATTAGGTAAATTTTTTCGAGGTTCAAGGGTACTGACACTCAGAATATATTGCTTATAACCTAAGCAATACTTAGTCAATATGTTAGAAATTTCATTTTCCTCACGCGGATGAAATTCATCAGAAACGCCATGATGAACGGTGGTTATTCGTTGAGGATCAATTCCTAAATACTGAATAGCTTCATTGCGGGTAAATTCGGAAACGCTAATAATATGACTGGATTGATCTAAGGTTTTTTTCAAACCTCTTTCAAACCAACTCACTCTTTCTGCCGGTTGAAACTCAGGAAAACGCAAACAAGTGAGGTCGTGCAAAGTAGTGACACAGTGTCCATCATAAGGTTTAACTATAAAATTAGGTTCATGGTAAATCACGTCGCGAAATATTTTTTTTTTAACATAGGCTTCGAATGTTTTCGCACCTAGTCTATGGATAAGATTGCGCAAACCAGGAATTTTTTTTTGTAGAAATAGAAAAAATAAATCGGTGTGTGTTCTTTGATCAATTACTTGACGCGGATGGTATTTGACAAATCGATTTCCAGTAAATGTATAGAGAGAATTGATTTGCTCATTGTTAACCATTTGTTGAAATAAGTGCCATGTATAGAGAGGTATTCCTGTGCGGTGATAATCGAGCAAACTATCCGTGTTTAATAAAACATTTAGCATAGGCTGTCCATAATCTGTTTACATTTTCTTTTATTATGATTAAATTGAAAAATCGAAAGTAAGATACTGCAAAAAGCTAAAAAAGGATAGTCTTATGGATAAAACTGCCTTAGTAACGGGCATCACAGGACAAGATGGCGCTTATCTAGCCCAATCGCTGCTCAAAAAAGGGTATCGCGTTTTTGGTACTTATCGAAGAAGCTCCTCCTTAAATTTATGGCGACTGCAAGAACTCGGCATACATCAAGATGTAAATTTAATACCCGTCGATTTGTTTGAATTTAGTAATATACTAAAAGCAATTGAGACAGTACAACCAAGCGAATTATATAATCTCGCAGCTCAAAGTTTCGTTGGCTTGTCATTTGAGCAGCCACTCTACACTGCTGAAATTGATGGTCTTGGCACCCTCCGGATCTTAGAGGCTATCCGTATAGTCAACCCAGGAATCCGTTTTTATCAAGCGTCCACATCGGAAATGTTTGGTAAAGTAAAAAGTATACCGCAAGATGAAAATACTCCTTTTCATCCCCGCAGCCCTTATGGCGTAGCGAAGCTGTATGCACATTGGATTACGGTTAATTTTAGAGAGTCTTATAATCTATTTGCTTGCTCAGGGATTTTATTCAATCACGAATCGCCCTTACGCGGCTCTGAATTCGTCACCCGTAAAATCACCCAAGGCTTAGCGGCTATTAAAGCCAACAAACAATCTGTACTTGAACTTGGCAATCTCGATGCTAAACGCGACTGGGGTTACGCCGGAGATTATGTGGAAGGAATGTATCAGATGCTCCAACAGGACGAAGCGGATGACTTTGTGCTTGCTACGGGTCAAACGCACACTGTCAGAGAATTTATTGAAATAGCTGCCAAACATGCAGGATTTCAGATTGCTTGGGAAGGGACAGGCGTAATTGAACAAGGTATCGATACCTTAACTAATAATATAATAATTAAGGTAAACCCTCAGTTTTATCGCCCTGCAGAGGTGGATATTTTAATTGGTTCACCCAAAAAAGCCGTTGAGAAATTAGGCTGGTCACCCACAGTAACATTTGAAGAATTAATATATAAAATGATTACAGCAGATCTTAACAGAGTCTCCAGCCGGGTTCACGCGATGCAGGACGTTGCAATTTAAGCGCTTATAAAAAACGGATATAACAAAAATGAGAAGGAATATATTACAAACTTTATTTAGTTTTCGATATTTTATTTTGGGCTCCGTTAAGCGCGAATTACAAATTCAATGCCATGGTTCGTTGTTTGGCATCGTTTGGGTTCTATTAAACCCTCTTTCGCTTACCCTAGTTTATGCCTTAATTTTTAATAATTTGATGGGCGCAAAGCTTATTAATCATCCTGAAAAATTCGCTTATAGCATCTACCTCTGTGCAGGCCTACTACCCTGGAACTATTTCACTTCGGTTTTAACGCGCAATATCAACATGTTTGTGGATAATGCTAACCTACTCAAAAAATCAGTTTTTCCTATTCTCACACTTCCTATCATTATTTTACTTACTGAAACCGTGAATTTTCTGATGGCATTAGGTGTGTTTTCTCTTTTCTTGATTGCAATAAATCATTTTCCAGGATGGGTGCTCCTAGCAATCATTCCCTTATTGATTATGCAACAAATGCTAGCGCTCGGAATAGGAATCTTCCTAGGATGTTTTCATGTTTTTTTTAGAGACATAGGCAAGTCAATCAGCATCATTCTGCAATTTTGGTTCTGGCTAACGCCCATTGTATATGTCAGCACGATTCTTCCTGAAGTCGCCCAGAAATTTTTAGCTACTTTCAACCCTATGGTTTCATTGATACAAGCATATCAGCAGATTATTCTTGAAGGTAAGTTGCCCCCTTTAGCAGGAATCAGCTCCGAATTAGTACTAGGGATAATTGCAATAATGTTAGCGCTTACTACTTATCACAAACTTTCTTCCGATATAGTGGATGAATTATGATAGGTTCAATTTCGGTAGAAGACGTAAGCAAAAAATATAAACAATATGCAAACCGATGGGCCCGCGTAGCCAATTCCTTTTCGGGAGGACGCTATTATACTCCGCAAGAAAAATGGGTATTAAATAATATTAACTTCAGTGTGAAAAGTGGTGAGGCTATAGGAATCATTGGTCAGAATGGTTCTGGAAAAAGTACGCTACTCAAATTAATCACAGGAATCACTAACCCTTCTCGAGGACGGATTGATGTAACAGGCAATGTGGCGGCCTTGCTTGAACTTGGCATGGGTTTCAATCCTGAGTTAACGGGCAGACAAAATGCACAAATGGCATTGCAGTTGCGTGGTTTTGATAATCAAACCATTCAGCGATGGATGCCAGATATTCTGGAATTTGCAGAGATAGACAGTTATTTTGACCTGCCCTTGCGCACTTATTCAAGTGGCATGCAAGTTCGTTTAGCATTTAGTGCGGCCACAGTTATTCGCCCAGATATTCTAATAGTGGATGAGGCGCTTTCAGTCGGCGACGTATATTTTCAACATAAGTCCATTGCTCGCATTCGCGAATTTAAAAAGAAAGGCACTACATTATTCTTCGTTTCACATGATGCAGCCACTGTTAAAACACTTTGTAATCGCGCGATACTGTTAGAAAAAGGCCACCTCACACTAGACGATATTCCTGATAATGTTTTTAATTATTATAATGCGGTCATCGCTCAAAAAGAAAAAGATCAAGAAATCAAGCGCCTCGAATCAAATCAAAAAAAATCTATGACTCGAAGCGGCAACCGTAAGGCCACTATCGAAAAGGTCGAATTATTTAATTCGCAAGGGGACTCGTCACGTGCATTTAAAGTAGGTGAAACTGGCCTGATTAGATGCCAAATTGCCTATAAGTCGGACATTAAAAATGCCACCTTCGGCATGGTTATTCGAGACCGCTTAGGCAACGACATTTTCGGCACCAACACATTTTATTTGAATCATACGCTTACAACGCCCGGCCTAATTGAAGTTGAATTCAAAGTGCAATTTAATTTAGGATATGGCGACTACTCCATTACTGTGGCTAGTCACTCAATGCAAAACCATATCGAAGATAATCATGATTGGTGGGATAATTCATTAATTTTTCAAATTATTCCCAAAGATAGTCACTATTTTGTTGGTGTTTCGTTTTTGCCTGTGGAGGTATACAGCAAACAATTGATGCATGAAGGAAGTGAGCATGGATAATTACGAATTTAAAATAAAACAAATAATGAACGAATTATCTGCAAAAAATAGCTTAGATACGTCATTTAAAGAAACTAGAAAGAAAAGTGCTTTTGCGAGTAAACATTTACTTGCAAGGGAACTCACGAAGTACGACGGCACAGAATTCATTATTAATGCTTATCGAGCTCTATTGAAAAGAGGTCCTGATGAAGAAGGATTAGATTACTACCTTAACCAGCTTAAAGAGGGCAAATCCAAAGTAGCCATTATTAAACAAGTGCAACTTTCTTCTGAAGGTAAAAAAAATAATGTCAAAATAAAAGGCTTATCTGCCTCATCCTTTTTCGATTGGATAAAAGAAAACTTACTTAATAGGGCGATTCAACTGACCAAGTTCTTACCCCGAATTTCTTTCGAAAAGATCTCAAAAACAGAGAGACTTGAAATATTATTGCAACAAACCTTAACCGAGTTATTAGCAGTACAAGCCAAATTAAGCAAGATTGATCATAAGATAAAGTCCCAAGATAAAGATATTCATAAACTATATGAAGAAACAGGAACTAATCTGCACCTGAAAATACCAAATTGGGATCAATTCTATTCTAATTTTGAAGATGTTTTTAGAGGTCCACCTGAAATAATCAAAGAACGTATCCAAGTGTATATTCCGATTGTGCAAGAAGCCTTAACCAAGAACAATAATTCACCCGTATTAGATCTGGGCTGTGGCCGAGGTGAATGGCTTGAGCTATTGAAAGAAAACAAGATCAAGGCATTAGGCATAGATAGTAATCCAGCCATGATCGAACAATGTGATCAACGTGGTTTGGACGTAACAAAAGATGACGCCATGACATACCTAAAGAAACAAAAAAACCAGGTTTTTGGCTCTGTCACTGGCTTTCATATCATAGAGCATCTTCCGTTTATTACTTTGATGAGCCTATTGGATGAGATATATCGCACGTTAAAATCTGGCGGCATGGTTATTTTAGAGACACCCAATCCGCATAATGTAATTGTCAGCAGCAACTCATTTCACTACGATCCGACCCATAAAAAACCGTTACCTCCTGAATTGATGAAGTTCATCCTTGATCAAAAGGGATTCACAAATATAATGGTTAAAGAATTAAATTCCTTGCCTAATCCAATACAAGATGCAAGTGCCTTGACCGAAAAATTCAATGAACTTTTTTTTGGCCCACAAGATTATGCCATTATTGGATATAAAAATTAGAACTACTGCCATGAAAAAGAAAAATTGTTCCTTACCCAAAATTATCATTTGTCATCGTGAAATTACAATCCTAAGCACTATCGGACAAGATATTCTCGGTATGTATAAACTGTTGTCCCTCATGAGATTTCATGTTGTCATCGCAGGAGAAAAAATTGACTCAGAAATAAGCGATATCTATCAAACTCAATTAACAAAAAATATGTCTTTTAATGACTATGATATATTGATTTATCATCACCACGACTCTTGGTCACATGGCCACAATATACTCAATCATTTCACAGGCTCTATTATAGTTAAATATCATGGGCACATCCCCGCCTACTTTTTTGAATCGTATTCCTATGTTCTGGAAAATCAGGCGGAACAAAATGTCGAACAAATTCATGCCATGGCGCGTTCTTTACCGGTTAATCTATGGCTTACCAATTCTGAATTTACCAAGCAAGAGTTATTAAAGCAAAAATTGTGCGATAGCAAGGTTTGTGTCGTGCCACTATTTAATAAAATTCAAGTGAAGTCGCGAAAAATGTTGCAACAGGGTCAGATTAAAAGAATCCTCTTTGCAGGAGATTTCTCGCCTCAGAGTGGCCATAAAAACTTAATTAATATAATACACGAATTTACCAAACGATTTGATGAAGAGATAGAATTACTTCTTGTCGGTCCGCTTGACCCTGAATTACACGGCTATTTTGCTGAAATAACTCGAACTGCCCATAATCTCAAGATAGAAAATAATGTAAAGTTTGTTACCAATGTCTCATCAAATGATTTAGACGACTTTTATGAACTAGCGGATTTATTTCTCTGCATGAGCGAGGGTGAATCATTTAACTTAGCCATCCTTCGAGCACAAAGTTGTGGGCTTCCCGTTATTACCACAAAAAATGGCGCCTTATCTGAAATTATGGGTGACTTACCAGTGTGGCCATTGCCAATAAACGATCACTATATTTTCTATGCAACACTTATTAATGAAGTGTTAGGCAATAGCAAATATTATAGAACGCTTACACAGTGTGGTATTAACAACGTTTCCAATCAATTTCTTAATCATCATATTGAAAGAAAGTTTGTTAAGGCAATTTACCCTGTTCTTAAGGAATACATATGAAGGTAGCGATTGTTACAGTTCAAGTTCCCTTTATAAGGGGAGGCGCCGAACTTCTGGCCGAGGCGTGCAAGCAAGCAATGCAAGAACGTAACATTAATGCTGAAATTGTTACTATTCCGTTTAAATGGTACCCCCCGGAAGCAATACTTGATCATATTAAAATTGCCAGGTTGATGGATTTATCAGAGGTTAATGGAGAAAAAATTGATCAGATAATTTGTCTCAAATTTCCTGCCTACTACTGTCAACATCAACATAAAAATTTGTGGCTGTTACACCAACATAGACAAGCCTATGATTTATATAATACGCCTTATGGCGATCTAAATTTAACTAAAATTGGTAGGAAGGTGGCAAAAAAAATCAAATGTTTGGATAGTGAACTTCTACCTGAGCACCGCAATATCTATACTATTTCGGGACATATCGCGAACAAATTAAAAACCAATAATAATCTACCTACGAACGAAGTTCTCTACCCTCCGCCTATGAATGCAGATCGATTTAAATGTGAACAATATGAAAACTTTGTCATTTATCCCAGTCGTTTCTCTAATATAAAAAGGCAAGAGCTCGTTGTTAAAGCAATGCAATGGGTACCCCACAAATTAAAATTAATCTTAATTGGCTGTAATCAAAATGCCTATGGTCTTTATATCAAAAAACTAATCGATGAACTTAATTTAAATGATAAAATTATACTCAGAGATTTTGTGACGGAAGATGAAAAAATAGACCTCTATTCCCGCTGTCTTGCTGTGTATAACGGCATTTATGATGAAGACTATGGTTATGTCACGATTGAAGCATTTTTATCATCCAAGCCTGTCATCACCCATCATGATTCGGGCGGTCCATTAGAATTTGTTATCGACAAACAAAATGGGTTTATCGTGGACCCATGTGCACCTGCTATCGCTGAAGTCCTCAACCAATTATTAGCCGATAAGCAATTAGCCTGCGACTACGGCAAGCAAGGCTACGAATCCTTAAAAGAAAAAAATATATCCTGGGATTATACAATAGAGAAATTATTATCATGAAGATCGCTATGTTTTCTCCCCTGCCCCCCAAAGAAACTGGCATTGCGTTATACACTGAAAACATACTCCATGCCTTGATAGATAAGGTAAACATAACCCTTTTCGATACACATTTAACTTCAAATAATTTTTTAGGTAGGAAAGTTTATAATTATGCGGTAGATAAAAGCCCTATTGCCACATTGAATCAGTACGATCTCATCGTTTACCACATAGGAAATAACGCGCCCTTTCATCTTCCTATTTATCAAACACTTTGCCAATATCCCGGCGTTGTTGTCTTACATGATGCAGTAATCTACTATTTAATTGCGGCTCAAGATAATTATGAGGTAATCAGAGATTTCAGTATTAATTATGGCTTTTCCAGAGTTCGTGAGCTTGATGAGATTAGGACTCAATGCCATAACGATAATTTAGTAACCTATCCATACCCCGAACGTTATCCTCTACTTAAAACAGTGCTTAATAATGCGCAAGCAATTATTGTTCATAGTGAGACTACTAAAAATTTAGTTATTGCTCAGGGCTATAAAAACAAAATATATGTTATTCCCCTTTTGATATATCGAGATGCGCTGCGATGTCAATCGAATCTCCAGCGACATGGCAAATATCGCAAAAAGTTTAACCTAAATAATGAACTCATTATTGGCTCTTTTGGATTTATAGGACCCACTAAAAGATTAGACACGGTGTTGACTGTCTTAGAAATAATTAAATCCTGCCTTAATTTTAAGTTCTTAATTGTTGGCACAGGTTTAACTCAAGAATTACAAGCCAAAATAAATCATTATCATTTGCATGAGCATGTTATTTTTACAGGCTATCAATCATCCAATGAAGATTTTTTTGATTTAATGGATCTCTGCGATATTGTGATTAATCTACGCTATCCAAGTATGGGCGAAACATCTTCTATAGTCATTCAAGCAATGTTCTTAGGTAAGTCTTGTGTCGTTACCAACTATGGATGGTTTGCAGAATTACCCGATGCAGCCGTGGCAAAGATTTCTTATGATGCGTCAGAAACCGAGGTTCTGTTTAGTACCCTCACTATGCTGGGTAACAACAAGTTAAACCGACAGATCATGGGCGATAATGCTCGAAATTATGTACTTGAAAATTGCCATCCTGATCAAGTTGCTAATAAGTATTTAGCCGTTTTTTCAGATAATACTAAAACCTCTGCTAGTGACTAATTCGCTACCCTAAATTAACAAACATAAACCAATTAATCGTTTGCATAATGAACCAGAGTAAAGGAATTATCCAGGCACAATTCCAATTAAGCCGTTCTGCTTTCGCTTTATGTTCACTTTCCACAAAATACATTGTCAAGATGACTTCTATCAAGATTAAAAGCAGACAAATATAGTTTATGAACATAAACATATCAGCAAAAGTGACGTATCCCAGAGGGGGTATAGAGGATGTGAGATTTAAATGAAAAACCTCGGAAGCAATTAGAGTAGAAGTCGCAATACCTAATCTCTGCGAGACATGATCTATCCGCATAAAAAGAGCAAGAAAACTACAACCAATAATGATCAGGGCGGGTAATATGCCTTTTAAAATTCCTGCTAACCAGGGTCGTTCAATATACATACTAAATTTATAACTGGAGAATGTTTGTTGAAAAACCTTGTAATAGTGATTGGTCACTTTTGCTGTCCAATTAGGTAACAGCTTAAAGCCGACGACGTCTAAATCATTATCAAGTGCTGTGATTCCAGGGTCGACCTCAAAAATCATTTGATCGCTAGTCTGCTGCCTGTTCTCAATTATCACGTCCAGATCATGATGATCGAATGGATAATTACGCAAGTTATTGCACTTATTTAATTCCGCCTGCACCCGGTAAACCAAGTAGTCTTTTTGTTTTACTGCTAATTTCACTGTTGAACTGGTGGCGTTCATAATTTCGAAATTTAGCTTATCACAAACGGGTTTACATCTGAAAATGAGGTAAAAATCCATTCTAATACTCGCACTCTGCAAATCGTATCTGCCCACATGCAACATATAGACGCCTACCTTTACATGGGCGGGTTGTTTTTGCCCATTGGCATGATTTAAGACGTGTAACTTAATCGATCGATCTTTCTTGAAGGTAAATAACGATTTGAAAGAGAAAGCATGAGCATTGGAAGCAAAGAAGAAAAATAGTAAAAAAAACAGCCCACTAAGAGTTCGAACTCTTTTATTATTATTCATTGCTACACTCTTCTGCGGTGAATTACTTGTAAAATTTCGCCGATTTAATCACGGATCAAGAGTAGGCACAACAGCTTTGAACAAAAAACATTGAGTAAGAACTCGCTATAAGGCGCGGTAATTAAAGTCAAGGGTATTGTTGCAATGAATGAAGAAAGTTCCGTCATTAACGAATCAGCAAAAGCCCCGCCTATCCTTCTACGAGGATTTTTCGAGGGCCTTTACCAATTCTTCATAGTCATAGGATTCATTATATCGAGCCCCGTTAATAAAAAACGTGGGGGTACTGTTGACACCGCTCCGGACACCTCCCATGAACATTTCTTTAATTCGGGGTAAATAGACGTTATTTCGCATATCCCCTTCGTATTTAGACCCTGGGAGTTCTAAAGTGGCCACCAGTTCAAACATGACCTCCGGACTTAAACGATTTTGGTTTTTAAAGAGGAGGTTATGCATTTCCCAAAAATACTCATGACTAGCCGCAAATTCAGCAGTCTCTGCCGCAAGTTCTGCCTGGGGGCGTATTTGAGTTAACGGAAAATGTCTGAAAACATAACAAATACCCTCACCAAAATGTTCTAAGACTTGGGTAACAATGAAGTTCGCTTTGGCACAATAAGGGCATTCATAATCGCCGTATTCAACTAAAGTAATAGGTGCTTCGAAGCTTCCTTGAAAATGGTCTTTTTCAGAGACTGGAACCTTTAACATTTTCACAATCCTTCAGTATAAAAATGCGTTAATTACAGACTTGACTAGAAGCTCCTTCAAGAATAGGCCTGGTCAAGGGTAACCTGGAGGGAAAAATCAGTGAGGCAATGATGGATTGGAGTAGATTAGCCATTAATAATCATTCCTTGCGATATATTTCTTTCCCCATAATCTCGATACGAATAAAATATAGTACATTTAGATTAATTCTCCCTACCCCGTCATGGATAAAGATTTGAAGGGATTGCGACGTAAAATTAATTCATTCACCCTCCTTGGTTTATTGTTAGCAAGTGAAGCGACCTTTAGCCATCCAGCTGATATATTAAGACAAATAGAGGGAACCCCCGCGCCCAATGGTATAAATGTAGGGATGTGGTCGTGCCATCTCTACAATATAAGTGAAGGGTTGTATCGTAATGACTTATTAAGCATCACCTATGGGGGATTTTTTGCCGGAACCCTGCTCAATTGTTTTCAAGATCGTTGTTATGCCGTAGGCTGTCAGCGCTACTGGCTTGATATCCCCCTTAGCCAATGTGTGATGAGCCATTTCGGATATCGATTGGGGTTACTCTACGGTTATGATGAGAGGCTATCAGCAATTGCTGGCAAATGCGCCATACTGCCTTGCCTGCAATTTATCTACAGTATCAATTACAAAAAGGTTGGGGTTGAACTCATGTTAACGGGTGTTACATTGTCTGGAGGGTTTTTTATCCGATTCTAGGATTTGCGAAGCTAAGCAGTTGACCCAGCCTAACCATTCATTCCGGTCTGTAGCGCATCGATATGATGCCAAATAGAAACATGGCACCATGCACTGCCCATAAGCCAACATTTTTATTCAGCAGCCCCGTTTTGATCAAGCTAACACCGCCTAAAAGTACATTTACATAAATAAGATAAATCAATAGAGGGTAAAACGTACTGATAGGTTTTTGATAGCTTTGAATTCGCCCCTTATTCAGAGCTAAGGCAAAAAATGTAAGATTGATAATGGAGAGAGGGATTGAAAAACGCCAATGCAATTCAGCTGCTGCAAAACGATTTACTTTTGACAAAAAATATAACTCCAGGGTTTTCATACACCCCGGCCAATCTTCTAGCTTATAACTTGGCGTAGAAAGGCGCACGCCAAACTTGTTAAATTTGATCATTAATGATTGAAGATTACTAAGCTTTGCCGTATAGCGCACGCCATCTGTAAAAACAAGAAATTTGCTTTTATCCGGCAACACTTGTTCCTCCAACGATTTTGCAACGATAACATCATAAGACAATGCGTTTTGTTTATCCGGCATAAGATAACTAAAAAATATGCCTTCCAACTTTTTAGGTTGCGTTATTTTCTTATCGATATACATGATGCGATCAGGCGCTAACTCGTTAAATTGTTTAGGAAACACTTTATCAAAAGCAACTTTATGAATAGAGTCCTCGAACAGATGAATACGTTTGGTATTAGCAATGGGGAAAATATAGAGTTCTATATAGGAAGAAAAAAATACTAAAATCACACACAAAGTGATGATAGGCAAAAATAATTTTATCGCACTCATCCCTGAGGCATACATTGTTAAAATCTCATTAGTGGCATACATTTTTCGCAGCACCAATAATATCGTCAAAAAAAAGCCCAGTGGTAAAATAGGTTGTAGCAGGACCGGTATCTCTGTCACCATGATTTTTGCAATATCATTGGGATTGATTTTCGCTAAGGCTGCCTCTCCGACAAAATGGAAATAACTAACCGACAAAAAAATAACTGTAAACACACAGAGAATAAAAAAAAGATACGTAATTAAATTTTTAAGAAAATATTTATACAAAATCATGAGAAACTAAATTTATTGTGCATAGGTTTTAATTTTCATTAATAATTTATCTGCAAAATGGTTGGGTAAAATATTTAAAATTTTTATACCTACATTAAGTAGTGAAGGAAAAATTATTTCGGGTCGACGTTTTTCTAATTTATTTTTAATTATTTCAGCCGCTTTTGTTGCTGTGATAAGGAAAGGTTTGGGTCCCACCAATTTATCACTCATCGCAGATTTGACAAAACCGGGACAAATAACAGAAACATATATGCCATCTTGTTTAAACAACGCTCGGAGTGATTCGCCATAGGTTTTTATAGCCGCTTTACTGGCACAATAAGCAGGCGAGTGAGGCAGCCCTCTCAAGGCAGCTAATGAACTCATAATGGCTACTTGACCATTTTTAGCTTTGAGCATATGTTCGATGAGAGGATGCACAGTGTTTATAACAGAATTGATATTAACATTAGAGATTTCATTAGTTATATGCAAAGACTCCAACTGGCCTTGTTGGTTGAGGGTTGAAGACAGCCCTGCATTTGCAATGACCAAGTCGATTGGGTTAACAGCCATCATCTGAGTTAACCACTTTGCGAGCAATCCATTGTCTGTTATATCAAATGCTTGAGCATAAACTCTTGCACCTTTTTGTTGGCACAGATTTACAATTGCGTCTAAACGTTGGGCATTGCGTCCGGTCAGCATTAATATTTTATCGGGGGCAGCGTAAGCTTCTGCAAGTGCTGAGCCAATCCCGCCACTCGCGCCTGTAATCATTATTGTGTTAGGGAGGGCGCGCTTCATGATTATTACTTCAGACTTTGGAACAATAACATCATCTCAGTGGGCAGTAAGAGATGGGGGGCCAGATATATTTTTTTGTGGACGCTAAAACCGGCGTGGGTAAGAGAAGTAAAGACTTTATTCTGACGCGACACATGGGCATTAATCGTATCAAAGCCTTCTAATTTAGAAAACGCCTGAACTTTGCAAAGCAAACGATAACCAATATTATGCTTCATCACTTCGGGTTTAACGGCCAGGGCGTGAATATACATGCTATTGGGCAAAAGGTCACAAAAAAGATCTGCTATATGATTAATCCTCTCCTCTGGAATAAAAGTTCTCATAATATCTGCAATCTTATGCTCAACAGAGGGATAAAAATTGGCTATGCCCACTATTTTTTTATCTATTTCCGCAACCACTGTCTTAGAAAAAGAAATGGATGCGGTTTTATCAGTGACACCTAAAGCAATTAAATCAATAATATCGCAATTGGGTAAAATATTATTCAACAAAAAATCGCTAAGGCCACACGAAGCTACATGTAAAAGTTCAGCGATAGAATAAGCATCATCAGGTTCTCCCATGCGATAACTTATAGTCATAATTTCCTCTAGGATAATGTATTAATAATTTTTGAAAGGGTATCAACGGTATAGCTGATCTGCTCATCACTGTGAGCGCAGTTAATAAAAAAACGAATTCTAGCGAGGGATTTGGTGACGGCAGGATAGATAATCGGTTGCGCTTGAATACCTTTTTCATAAAGTGCATTAGCAATCTTAATAACAGAAATGCTATTACCTACAATAATCGGCACAATACCGAAACCCGCGCAATCCCCCGTATTCAGACCTTTATCCTGACATAATTGGAGAAATAACTGGCTATTTTGTTGCAGGCTTGCCACCCGCTCGGGCTCTGCCATCATTATTTCAAGTGCTTTTAAACTTGCAGCAGTAAGCGTTGGTGAAAGTCCTACTGAAAATATAAAACCTGGCGCATAATATTTTAATTGTTCAATGAGCGCTTGAGAGCCAGCAATATAACCGCCACATCCTGCAAGAGTCTTGCTTAATGTTCCCATCCAAATATCAACTTCACTTGCCGCTATATTAAAAAATTCGCTTATCCCCCGCCCTTTCTCACCTAACACGCCAATTGAGTGTGCTTCGTCAATCATTAAAAATGATTTGTACTTATTTTTAATTCTGATCAACTCTTTGAGAGGCGCAATATCCCCATCCATACTAAAAAGACTTTCAGTAACAATCAATACGCGTTCATATTTAAGTCGATTACGCGAGAGAATATTCTCCAAGTAGGTATAATCGTTATGAGGAAAATGTAAACGTTTTGCTCCTGATAACAATGTTCCTTGAACGATACTATTATGACTAAGCGAATCATAGATAATTAAATCATTCGGACCAAACAAATAACCAATAGTTGTAACGTTGGTGGCATGACCACTTACAAAAACTAATGCAGCTTCCGTGTCTAACATTGTTGCCAGACTAGTTTCTAATTGTTTGTGTAGCGGGATTTGACCCGAAACAATGCGGCTTGCTGCAACAGAGGTGCCATATTGATCGATCGCATTTTTTGCAGCTTCATTTACTAATGGGTGACCACTTAAATTAAGATAGTTGTAAGAAGCAAAATTGATACATTCCTTACCTGAAAATTTAACAAAACTGGTAGCGACCCCATCTAAGGAACGAAAATAAGGAATTTCAATATTTGCTTGAGCGAACAATTTTTTTTGCAGGGTAGTTTGAATATATTCAGAATATTTGTTGAATTGATAATGGCTCTCAGGAATATTTGAACAATCGACCGTCTCAATACCGTCAGTTAATTCTTCAATTTCAAGCGCATCACTTTGTGGTGACTTATCTTTTGTTATCATTTTTTACACCAATAGCGATGATTCTAATTTGTCCTTAGTTGGAAATCTGTATTCATAAATATTCTTTATGATGCGTTGTCCTGGAAACGCCAAGAGAAATCCAAAATAAAAGTAAGACGTGCCAAATATTATTAGCGCGGGCAAGAATAGTAAAGTGGCATTGCAATTATGAAACAAACAAATAAAAACACTTGTTAGCACATATATGCCCATCAGCACTGATACGCGAGCGGTCCTCCGAACCCTTTTGGAGGAGATCACTTTTTTTATCGCCAGCTTGCTGTCGTCGGTAAGATCATATTTCGGCGTGCGAACAAACTCTCTGTCCTTCTTAAAAAATCCTTCGAATATAGCCACACTAATAAAAGGAGCCAAGCCAATCGACATAAACATAAAAATCAGCGTGCGGAATAAAATATATTTATTCGTTTTATTTTGCCCTCTTTGACCTAACTTAAAAAATGTAAACAAAATGATAGCGCCAAACGACATGGTGATTAAACCTTGCACCACACCCCAAACAAATGTAGCAGCACTGACTTTTTCCAATGAAGCTGGTGAATTCAACAGCAAATGCGGCATAATTAATAATGAAAAAATGCTAATTGCAGGACAGAAAAAATAACTGGTTAAATGCGAAATATAATCGTATTTATTGCTAATCTTAGCCCCAGTCGCCAATATTTTGCCCGATAGTTTTTTTACAACCTGGATATTCCCTTTCGCCCATCGAATTTGTTGCTCGATAAATGAAGACACAGTGGGAGGTAATTCACAAGGACAGGTAGTATCGGCAAGGGTGACATAACTCCAGCCCATTGTTAAAGCGCGATAACTAAGGTCACTATCTTCAGTAATCGTATCCCAATTCCATCCGCCAGCTTGCTCGATCATACTGCGACGAATGACGCCTGCAGTGCCGTTAAATATCCCCCAGTGGTTGAGCTTACTGCGTGAAGAATTTTCGACTCTAAACAACGAGTCACAAACTAGCGCAATGCATTGAGTAAGCAGTGAAAAATTTTCATTGAGATGCGCCCATCTGGTTTGAACCCAGCCAATGTTATCCTCTGTGAAGTAATGAATTGTCTTTTTCAAAAAATCGGGTTCTGGCAAAAAGTCAGAATCGAAGATTGCAATGAATTCGCCATTCGCAATTTGTAAGCCGTTTTGCAGAGCACCGGCTTTATAGCCCTCACGATTTTCACGATGAATATGGCAAATATTAAAACCTAAAGCTCTTTTTTGATCACATAGCGCCTGGGCAATTTCTTTGGTTTCATCCGTTGAATCATCTAATACCTGAATTTCAAGTTTGTCGGACGGATAATCGAGCTTGCAGATGTTATTAATTAATCGCTGCACTACGGCCATTTCGTTGAAAATTGGCAATTGTACGGTGACTTTAGGGAAATCTATATAGCGGGCTTTCGGAACAGGTTCTTTAATAGCAGAAGCTTTATTATATAACCAAAGAATATACACTCGGTTAATCAAGCTCAGTACAATTATGATGAAACATATTCCAAAGAGAAGATAGATACTTTGGTTTACAAATTGAATCATCAACTCCATGGCTCCCTGTCCTTTATTCTCTTATGGTATCTACTCGCCCCAAGAAGCGGACGTCCACTTTAGGTGCGAATAGATACCTCTTATGAATCCTTAAGTGAAGCTGAGTATAATACTGGATTGAAAAAAAATGACAACCAAGAAATTTTTGTGGCGACAGGGAAAATTCCCGAGATTTACTGTCGCTTCGGTTACTCCAAAATATCCTTCATAATTTCTTCATTACGGCCATACAAGTCGTCAAAACGTTCGATATCATCCTCGCCCAGATATTCTCCAATCTGTACTTCTATGATTTCTAAAAGGGTATTAGAAAAGTTGGAAAGCCTATGCTTGGCTCCCTGAGGAATATAGGTCGATTGCGAAGAATAAAGCACGAGGTGCTCATCTCCATTAATGATAGTGGCAGTTCCGCTTACTACAACCCAATGTTCTGAACGATATTTATGACGCTGTAGCGACAAACTGCAACCCTCCTTTACTATCAGCCGTTTTACCTTGTAGTTAGGGAGGTCAATCAGCAATTCATATGCGCCCCAAGGACGATAGACATTATAGTGTGATGAAGCCTCGACTCTATTATTAATAGTGAGGCGCTCTACAATTTTTTTGATTTCTTGGCTCTGATCTTTGCGAGCTATTAAAATAGAGTCTCGTGTTTCTACAATAATACAGTCTTCCACACCTACTGCAGCTACAAGCCGGTGGGAACTCTTAATATAACAACCCTTCGTCCCCTCCGTTATTACATCGCCCTCAATGACATTGCCATCCTCATTTTTGGTCTTTAGATCATAGATGGATGACCATGACCCTATATCTGACCAAATAGCATCCACGGGAATGACGACGGCTGATTGCGTTTTCTCCATAACCGCATAGTCTATGGATAAAGAGGGGCACGCAGAAAAGCTTGGATGAATATAAATCACTCCCGACTTTTCGTTTTGTTTTTCGTAACTTTTTGAGCAGATAGCAAAAATTTCAGGCGAATGTTCTTGCAGCTCAGCCAGATAAGCACTAGCACTGAACAAAAACATACCTGAGTTCCACAAACAATTTTTTTCTTTATAATAGAGCTCAGCTAATTTCTTTTCAGGCTTTTCAATGAACTCTGCTACCTTGAATGCTTTCTGGTCTAATAGCCCCTCGCGCAACCGAATATAGCCATAACCTGTTTCCGGCGCTTTAGGCACGATGCCAAAAGTAACCAAGTAGTTATCGTTGGCTAAAGATTCAGCCGTACGCACCTTCTCTATAAAGTCATTCTCATTTTCAAAACTAAGATAATGATCGGCGGGCATAACAAAAAGTAGTGCATTTTCATCCTTCTTTCTCGCTTCAAGAGCGCAGAATGCAATCGCTGGGGCAGTATTCCTGGCAACAGGTTCGATAATGAATTTTGCAGAGTTAATGCCAATGTGCTTTGTCTGTTCTGTGACCTGAAAATGATATTCTTTGTTATAGATAATAATTGGCGGCAAGGCTGAAATTTTGTTGCAACGCAGTAGAGTTTCTTGCAGAAGTGTATGATCTCCCACAATATTCAAAAGTTGCTTGGGTGACGAAGAACGAGAAAGCGGCCATAGTCGACTTCCTGTCCCGCCCGCAAGCACAACGGGTGTTATAGTATCCATATTTATCATCCCTAATAAAACAGTCATGGGCAAACCCAAAACATGGGGAAGTGTAACAAAAATATTTTTTTATACAAAAGGATTATTGATTAGAGGACTCCTTTTTCTCTAATTCTTTTGCACTACGAACCTCCACATAATGTAAGAACCATACTTGAGCGATGAGGATAAATAATGCGCAACTCGCCAAAACAAACATCAGGGCAAAGTGATTATTTTTGATATTAAGAAATATTTGATCTGAAGCAATATTGGCTCCCAAAAAGCCAAACACCGCTCCCACGTAGAGTTTAAAAAATTTAACGTGGGGCATAAGAATAATGATGCCTAAGATGCCAATAATTGTTCTTTCACTTCTACAATAAATACATTCTTCCACAAGCCCTGTGAGATCTAAGGCCCAAGTGGTCACGCTAATTAAGATGGAAATAAGACCGACGGTAATGATGAGTTTTGTTCCCATAATTCTCTACCTTACGCTTCTTGCTTAGTTAAATAATAGTACAAGTTTGCAGACTTAAATTGATGCTAGCCTTAAGGCGCAGTTAAGCCTTATAACCTTAAATTACTGTATAAAATGGCCAATAATGGGTATCATTTTAGGTTATAAATAAACTTACCTGGGATTTTAATGAAACTGTTCACAGAGCAAAATAACAATGGTTTACATATAGCTATAACCACTCTAAATGAAGGGGGAAACATAGCATCAATTGCTAACGCCATGCTCACTCAGCTTCAGGCTGACCCCAGAATAGCAAGTGAAATAAAAGACATCCGCAGGGAAGATAGTGTTTATAAATTATTTTTGCATTCTGCGGATGTCATCAATACAGAGATAAATTTCCTGTGGGTAGTTTACGAAGTTATGATGGCCAACAGCTTCGATGTAGAAATAAACCATGGCTCTCTCACTTCAGCTATAAGAGCTTTAAGCCGCACATACCTCTGCAATTTACCACTCAAAGGTTTAATCACCTTGCCTGAGCTAGGACAACTTGATGAACTAAATGATAAACCCCGCTATTTGCTAGAGGACTCTTTATTAAAACAGGGGCAAGTGGATAACATTGAAGCCACAAAATTACATTCACTTTTACTTTTACTTGGTGCGGTGGAGATTACAACTGAAGGAGAGGAGCAGTTAGTCATCAAAAGAATGGCGGAATGGTTATTTGTCGCTTATATGCGCAGCGTCTTTCATTGCTCCAACTTATTTGATTTAGTTGCTCCCATTAAGGCGGTAACGGCAATCCGGCAAATGTTAATGCCACAAGAAAGTGAAACTGTTAGCATAGAGGCACAAGAAAAACTTTTTGATATGCATCATGTTAGCAATGCAATTTTTGAATATTATAATGCTCAGATTCAACGCTATGGATATGAAATACTAAAACATAGCCTTAATAAACCCGAATCTAAAGACGTCAACCATCTCTTTATGCACGCCCTTTATATTAGAAATGATATTGCGCTATTGACTTCCTTACTGCAAAAACAATGTATGAATATTGAATACAAACTGGGTGATGAAGAAATAACATTATTGCAATTTGCATTTAAGATGAATAATCCTGAAATTGCCTGTGAACTTTTACTCCATAAAGCCAATTTATTTGCTGTCTCAAAAGAAATGGACTCGGCCCTTTATTATTTAATGCAAAATATAGCCAAAAAAAATAAAACACGCGAGCATGAGGAAGACACGCAGCAATTAGTAGATATTATATTTAGTGCTGATGGGATAACTCCAGAAAAAATATTACAATTATATTCTCACGTTTATAAAGCTCTCCCTTTGACGCCAGAAATGCTTAGCAGATTTACGCTAGCCAATCTTCAGGCGTATATTTCAAACCCAGAGAATTTCTTGCGGCAACTGATTACTCATCCCAGTGACCCGCTGAGGTTACAAGCGTTTTGGATATTATATCAATCAGAATTCGGGCCCACCTGCGGCTCATTCCTAATGACACAAAGCCACTCTGCCCAAGCTAATCATGACGCTATTTTGTGCTTAATGAATATGCATGCTTCTAATCTGTTTAATACGATAGGCAATCGTGCTTGGTTTACCCAAACCAATCACTCTAGTACAGTTAAAATAACGACGCATTTGGATACAATTATTGAGTCGAATAAGCCGCTAGCGTTTAGTATTTTAAAAAAATATAAATACTCCAAACATAAAATTATAACCGATTCTATCTTCGATTCCTTTTTGGAGATCCGGGTTATCAATACAGAGGCTGTCAGCAAGGAAGAAGCAAATTACTCCTTAACCTATGTGCTTGCCACATGTCCTGCACGAGAGCTAGCCTCTTTCATTAAAGAAACCAAACTGCCTGTTAGTTTAATATGTGAATATGGAAACTTAAGTCTCTTAAGAATTACAATGAGCCAAGCGAATTTAGTTAAATATTTCAGCCTTTATAAAAAGCAATCCCACCACTACAGTTCGCGTAGCGAAGAAACTGACAAATACAATTCCGCACTACAAGTAATGACCAAACGTAAGTTAACAGTTTTTGGTTCTTTTGCTGCCAAACAGGTTGAAAATGCGATTAAAAATAATTTCAACCTTGCGCAGCGTAGTAAACAAAATCGCAAAAGACTATTTAAAAAATTACATGATGATATACCCCTCGTCTCAAAATCCATAGCAGAAAAAATTGAAACTTTCCCCCATGAATTCAATATGCGCGCTGAAGACATTCAAGCTGCAATGATTAATTTAGTCTCGAAGTTGTTAACGCTCGATTATGATGTTATGCATGCAAGCAAGCATTCGCCCGCCGTCATCGCAAGCGGTGTAATGCTATCCAATCATGATTTAGCAAATAAATTTATTTGCCATCTAGGAAAAACTAGCTTACATGACAAAATGTTCGGCAATGATAAATACGTTTATTTTGTTATGAATACACCAAATAAACCTTTTCCTGAAAAACTGGGTACTTTTTATGGTAATACCGTTTTTGTGCTCTCATTAATGAAATTGTTAGAGCTGGGTTATCAGCTATGGCTGAAAACCAGTGACTTATATAACTATGCCATTGGAAAAGTCCAAACGTTTACCATAGGGGAAACAAGGGTTGAATACAGTCATCATCTATCAGAAAATAAATTATCCAGTTATAGGATCACAAAATATATCGTAGACGGTAAGGCGAGAGAGGAGAGAATAAATATTGCGGATGAATCATTTGTCAATGGAGATATTGCAGCAGGGCTTGCGTGCGTACTTACTAATCATATTCAATTTCTCGATGCCAAAACGCAGTATGACCTCCTCATTCCATTCGCACCAGCCTATAAAAGCTTTGTTGAACAAAAAAACCCATGGTTAGATTCAGCAATACTAGACAAACAAATTCAATCTTTTCAAAATCAATCAATTAGTCAATTACATGATCTAATTCCAGCTTGTGAATTATCTATCGCAAGGGGAGTTAATTTGTCTGCTGAAGCTATTAAGTCAATACACTATATTGACCCTGAAATGGCCACAAAAAAACCTGAAATATCGCACTACTCACTCGTAAATGAGCTTTATTTAAGTATTGTGCAGCAACACAGTCCAGATAAAATAATTGCCTTGATTTCCAAACATCCTAATCAGGTAAATATTCGTCATGCCCTTTTTGATATTAGCCTATTAACAGCTTCAATGACGCATACATCTTATCCGGTCATGAAAGCGCTACTCTATCACGGCGCCTCACCACATCTGCTTTCTAAAATTAGCAAAAACTCAGCATACTTTACGCCTTTAATAAATTCCATCCTGCTGGACGATAAACAAGCGTTTGAAATTTTGTTGTCATCCAAAGCCAATCCCAACCAAATAATTTATCTTGATAACCATGGCAATAGCTCATCTGAATCTAACGATTCAATGAATCAACCCGTCACGGCTAAATTCATTGCTAAATTATTCGCTACCAGCCCTTACTTTGAAGAGCAATTAATAGAAGCCGCCCTTAGCGAAAAACATAGGGTCATATTTGTGGCCAGAAGCAAAGGTGAAAAAATATTATTTAGTAGGAGAGGCTCCCATCATGTGCCGTATGGCGAATGGGTATTACCTACTATTCAAGTACAGAACATTCAATCATTAACGTTTAGCTCACTTAAAAGAGATCTGGAATTTTTGCTGGGATATACCTTCAATGGACCTGACCCTTTACAGTTTAACCACAGGCAAAACGTAAGACTGGATTGTATTGATTGCAGTCACCACGTAACAGTAATTGAGGTTGATCTATCTAAATATGATGACACCATTCCTCCCTATAGTGATCACTTTGCTATGATTAAATGGTGCGATAACGCCACCGTGCACAAGGATAAAAAGATTGCCAGCCTTCCTATTCAAGAATCGCATTTATTGCTTGTTGACCCATCCTCATCGAATGTTGTCTTTGCTAAAAAGCTGCAAGCCGAATCGAATGGCCCCTATGCCTTGCATCATGCGATCATCAAAAATGACATGCTCACAGTAAAGGAACTGTTACAGCATCAAGGGTATGCAAATTGTAAGGTGACTATGCTTCATCCCGAAACCAAGGAATGGTTGCCCGGATGTACTCCATTAATTACGGCAACGCTGTATGCAAGTTCCGCCAATCACGCTGAATTGTTAGATTTACTCCTACCTCGCGGTGCAAATATTTTCATTAACAATAAAGTAGGTAAATCATTTTTTGATTACGCTCCACCCTTATTTTTGAATAGCCTTAGAAGCTGGCTCTCTAAAAACGATAATTCTCAATTTAAATCGCTTTTTGAGGCTTCTCAGCTATTTGCTAAGGATGATGACAATAACAATAATAAACTGCAAGACAACGCAGTTGCTGCAATTAACCAAATAAAATTAGGCTGACAGATTGATACACTATCACTAATATTTATTTTAAATTGGATTTAGTTTTTTAGACTCAAATGACTTTTTTAAATTATCCATAATGATATTCTTTTAGGTTTGACATATAATATCCGAGGACTGTAATGAAGCTGCGACACAATTCAAATAATGATCATTTTACTGTTACTATATCTGCTCAAAATGCACAAGAAGACATCGTTTTCTTGGTCGAATCACTACTGGAAAAGCTTAAGGGTGAACCCAGACTCGGCAACCAGATGCATATCTACTATTGGGGAAATGATAGCTTCATAATTAGTTTTGATATCCACGATCATATTCAAACAGAACTGGATTTTCTCTGGACTCTTTATGAATTGGCAATCGCCCACAAATTTGTTATTGAAATAAATGATGGCACTCTCGCTTCAGCGACCATTGATTTGAGCCATAAATATCTGCATGATCTAGTTGAGATACGCTTGATTACTTCTCTTGAACTCAACAACGCGAGTAATCTAGCGGTAAAACCAAGCTATGTATTAGCCGATTCTTTGTTGTCTTCTGAGCCGAACTCAACGGAAGCCACCAAATTACATCAATTAATTATATTACTTGGAAACGCAAGTCTTACAGCTAACCAAGATGAAAGTCTTAAAACCAAGAGAATGGCAGAATGGCTATTTGCTGCTTATATGCGCACAATTTCTCATCCAAGCTTTTTAAGCATGCCGCGTGTACATAAGTTAATTCGCAAAATCTCCCAAATGTTAACTCCGAAAGAAGACAGCCCACTTAGCTTACAAGAGCAAGAAAACCTTTTCAACATAGATAATATAAGCAACGCGATATTCGATTATTATCAAGTATGCATTAAATTGTGGGGTTATCATGAAGCTAAATTACATCTTAATAATCCAGAGTGTAGCAACATTAATGATTTATTTATGACCGCTCTTTATAAGAAAAATGACATTACCTTATTGACTAGCTTGCTTGATGAAAAATGCATAACTATTGAATACAAAGTGGGTGAAGAGAAAACCACCTTACTACAGTTTGCATTTATAATGAATAATCCTGAAATAGCATGTGAGCTTTTATCGCGCGGTGCTAATTTATTCGCCCTGTCAGATGAATTGCATTCAGTCATCTTTTATCTAATGAGAAATGCCAGAGGAACAGTTAATGACCCTAAGTTTTTTTATGACATCAAACAGCTAACTGACATCATTTTCTCGCAGAGTGCAATCACTCCTAAAAAAATATTGCAATTATGTTCTGACATTTATAGTTACCAGCCATTACCCCCGAAGATATTACAGCAATATACACTGTCAAACCTGAAAAAATTTGTGTTAAATCCCGAAAAATTTTTGCTTAAACTCCTAAGTGATCCTAACAATCGTTTATTACTGAAAGCAATGTGGCAATTATATGATGCAACATTTTCACTAGGCGCTAGAGCGCTACTATTTACTCTCACAATTAACCCGACGATTAATCATCAGGCTCTTCTTGCTTTGATGAAGTTCTATCCTGACAATGTATTTCACAACGTAATCAGCCCATTGTGGCTCAAAATACATAACACCTCAAACGTCCCTACTATAATGAATTATTTTGATCGAATTATTCATCAAAATCTACGCTTTGCATTTAGTGTTTTACAAAACTATAGATACGCGAAACACGATCTGATTAAAGAGTCTGCTTTTGTTTCGTTTTTAGAAATCCGAATTTCTGAAAAGGCATCGGAGAACCAGGCAGGGTCAAATTACAGTTTGACCTATGTTCTAGCGAAATGCTCACTATCAGAGCTAGAAAATTTTATTCACGCGGCCAAATTGCCTGTAGATTTTGTTCGATCTGAAGAAGGACTGTGTCTCATCAGAATAAAAATGCCTTTAAATAATTTAATAAAATATCTAAAGCTTTACCAGACACCGCCCCAGGTTCCATACACACCAAAAAACAAAGATGATGCTAGGCATGCATTACAAGTCATAACTAAACCGGCCTTATCATTTATTAGCTCTTACGCTGCTAGAAGAGTTGAACAGGCAGTAGGCAATGATTTTAAATTGATGGATTACAGTAAAAGAATCCCCAACGAGTTACAAATAAAATTAAATGCGAATATCCCCCTAGTTGCTAAAGCTGTAGCAGCCAATATGAAATTTATCCCCACCAACCGTGAAATACAAGCCAGTGAGATAGAGTACGCATTAAAGAACTTAGTATCTGAAATGAGAAAGATAGATTTTGATCTAATGCATGCTAGCAAACACCCAAAAGCAGTCATTGATAGCGGGTTTATTTTCTCTAATCGTGATTTAGCAGAAAAAATAATTAGTCACGACGGAGGCACTAGTGCTTATGACAAAATGTTTGGCAATGATAAATATGTTTACTTTGTTATGAATACCCCAAACAAACCCTTTCCTGAAAAATTGGATACTTTTTATGGTAACACTGTTTTTGTGTTATCACTTACAAAACTATTAGAACGCGGTTATCAATTATGGCTGAAAACAAGTGATTGGTATGGTTATCCCATACGAAAAGTTAAAACCCATACTATCGGCAATACCACTATTGAATATAGCCATCATATCGATGATGGTTTATCCTCCTGCTACATGATTGTGAAATATAAAATAGGGGGTAACCTTCAAGAAAAAAGAATTAAAATGGTAAATGAATCATTCATCAATGGGGATATAATCACAGGCCTCGCGTCGGTGCTCATAGATCATATAAAATATCTAGATCCAGAAACTCAGTATAGCCTTTTGAGCCCATTTCTGCGTGAATATACAGAATTTGTAAGGCAGCAACATCCAAGCATGTGCCCCATCGAAGCAGAAAATACTGCGCATGAACTCCAACAACAATCCATCAGTCAATTACATGAATTAATTCCAGCCTGCGAACTGTCTATTGCAAATCGCGTGAACTTGACGACCGATGTTATTAAACGAATAGAGTATATCGATCATTCCGTAGCAGATACACAACCTGCAATCACTTTCTATACGGCTATTAATAAAATATATGTAAGCATTGCCAAAAAACAAAGGGCTGAAAAAATAGTAAAACTGATCAACAAAAATCAACATATAATTAATATTCCACACGCTCTTTTTGACATTACCTTGTTAACAAAATCCATGATTCACAAAGCTTATCCTGTTATGGAATCTCTTCTTACCTCGGCGTCTGTGTTGCAACTTTCAAGGCTGAGAAAAGACTCCGGCCATTTCACTCATTTAATGAATTCAATTCTGCTGAATGATATGAACGCCATGAATATTTTGTTGTCCTCTCATACTGACCCCAATCAGGTTATTTATGTTGATAATAATGGCAACAGCGCTTCCCAACCTTCGAGATTATGGGACCAGCCAATCACTGCTAGCTTCATCGCAAAGTTATTTTGTTCTAGCCCTGAATTTGAACAAAAATTAGAAAATGCACGACTACCAGAAAGAAATTTACTTGTATTTGCGCCAAGAGCCAGCATTGATTCTTGCAACAAAATATTATTAGCTAGAAAAGGCTACAAAAAAGGCCAGGATCTTCTATCGCACGGTGATTGGGTCTTACCCGCCGTCTTGGTAGATAATATTAATGATTTACAACTCCACCAATTCACTAAGAACCTTACCTATTTATTGGATGTTGATTTCGATGACAGTATCCCAGTAAGCTTCACAATAAATTCAACCATGAAACTGGATTGTATTGATTGTACCTATAATGTGTTAGTCATGGATGTTGATCTATCAAACTATCATCACCATATCCCCTCGCACAGTGCCCACCTTGCGCAGATAAGATGGTGCGACCAAACAGAAATTGGCGAGAAATTGCTCGATGACATTCCGATTAAAGAATCTAACACAATGCTCCTAAACCCTTCTGCCTCTCCTTCTATTGTGTGTGAAAAATGGCAATTAGATCTAAATGGCCCTTATGCATTACACCAAGCAATTATTAAAAATGATCTGGAGAGCATTAAGCAATTGCTATCTCAAAATGTTTATTCTAATTGTAAGGTTTGCGTACTTCATCCAGAAACGAAAGCATGGTTACCTGGATCTAGCCCCTTGATTACTGCCACACTCTATTCGAAATCAGCACATTATTCTGAACTGCTGAACCTGCTTCTTAACTATGGTGCTGACATTTTCATTGAAAATAAATTAGGCAAAACGGTGTTGGATTATGCTTCGCCCTTATTTTTACAGGCCCTTAGGGAATGTCTAATTCAAAACAATAAATCTCACTATGAGCAATTGTTTTCTACTCCTAAGTCTGCTGTTGATGATAACAATAATAATAATCGCAAACGTCACGAGGGCAAAGATGAAGAAGAGGATGAATTAGAAATAGTAGAATTCAAAAGAATTAAAATGTAGCCAACTGCTTGCCTCAACTTCTGTGGTTAGATCTAGAATCTTAGCCTATTATTATTATGGTTTTACACAGAATGGAGAGTGACACCATGACAACATTGGTAGGAACACAAGATAATTTTGTTGATGCTTTATATCAACTATGCGAATTAGATTACGACGCTGTTGAAGCTTATCAAGCTGCTATCAACAGACTCGACCGTGAAGATTACAAAGGTAAACTTAATGAATTCAAAGCAGACCATGAACGACATATTCGTGAAATTCGATCACTACTTTCCAAACATCAAGCAGATGCTCCTGACAGTCCGAGTGCAAAGCATTTAGTTACCCAAGGCAAGGTAGTGCTTGCTAATTTATTTGGTGATGACGCCATATTAAAAGCAATGCTATCAAATGAAGTAGATACGAATACCGCTTATGAACGCTTAAATACGCGAGCTGATGAATGGGACGACGCCAAGGAAATACTCATGCAAGGATTATCAGATGAGCGCCGTCACAAAGCCTGGATCGAAAATACGTTATCCAGTAGCCAACGAAAAGCCGCCTAAAACTAATATTATTCAGTGCACGAGGAATTAAATATGAAAAAATTTATCTTTATTTTGGCTTTGGGGTTTACGGCTAACTCATTTGCATTGCCTAACCCAGCGGCAACAAATTGTACTGCTAAAGGTTACCAATATCTTTTAGTTAAAAATTCTGGCATTTGTATCTTTCCTGACAATTCATATTGTGAAGAATGGTCTTATTTAAGAGGTCAGTGTAGACCAGGACAAAATAAATTAAATATCCCTTCAAACCCCAGTGCACCTAAACCTCTTTACTAATAAAAAATCCCTGCTAAAGCAGGGATTTTTCCTTATCTACTAGAGATTAAGCGTCATAACTCTTTAATTCAGCTTGCATCTGATAAAACTTCTTCACGTACTGCTTAGTCTCCTGCGGCAAGTTTAACTGTTGCACACACGTCGCCGAAGGGTTTTTATTCAGGGCTTTTTGTACCCGTCCACCACCAGCATTATAAGCTGCCACCGCAAACTCCCAATTACCAAATTGTTTGTGGAGTTGTTTAAAATAATTTAAAGCGGCTGAAGTTGAAGGGCCTACTTGAAAACGATCACCACTTGAAATACCGTTTTCACGCGCTGTTGCTGGCATAAGCTGCCAAAGACCACCCGCTCCTTTAGGAGAAACTGCCTTGGTGTTATAGTGACTTTCAATCACTGGGATTAACGCTAACTCCTTGGGTAAGCTTAATTCATTCAATTTATTTGATATAAAAGTAAATTGGCTTTTTTGTTGACTTGTTGCCAATGCTTGTTGTAATTGGTTACCAGCAAATGAGCTTATGGAGTAGCCAAATATCACAGAAGGAATCAACACAAACTTTGCAAACTTACTTATTAAATTACTTTTCATAAAGACCCCAATTAGTTAGTTAACGAGCACTCACGCTAATCGTCCTAAAAGGCTGAGCGGATGTTCTAACTAGCTACAATGAGCTAGCTATTTCATACAACAGAAGTAATGATACGCGATGAATCTTAAGGGAACATTAATAGGTTCCTGGATATAGTTAATTTTAATAAAAATCTAACTAAATCAGTGATTTATTAGTTGTTTTTTATTTCCGGATTACAGGATAAAGGGCAAAAAGATGACAATAAATGTAAGCCTTTGCGGTGTATTTGGAGCGGTTTTTGACCTATAACGGCCGCTATTTGGCTGCCCCCGCGTGGAAATAACCTGAAGAAGGAGGGAAGACAACCCTGTTAATTTGAGGGTAGGAATGGTATTTTAGCGCTACTAACACTAGCAGCCACAAGTCGCAGACGACCGCAATGATCTAAGTTTTTGTTTGGTACCAGGCAATCCGTATATTTTTCGAATAATGCTATCGAAACATAAGCAAGTCATGGAAAAAAAAGACACACTTATTGATATTACATTAACTTTTGTATGCCTTTTGGTTATCTTTTGGCTGCATACAAAAACATTTATAAACTGGGACGTGGCCTGGCATGTTGAGGGAGCGGGACGCTTACTAAACGGAGGGACCTATCTAGTCAATATGTTCGACACCAATGCCCCCTTGGTATTCAGTTATTTTTTTCCAGTCATTTGGTTAAAGGGCATATCGGGCTTATCTTTTCCTCAATTAATTAACAGCTATATGGTAATAACAAATGTTATTCCCTTGTTACTCAGCTATCGCATTATTAACCAAACTTTTAATGATGATTTAATAAGAAAAAAATTTCTTTATTACACGGTTGTCTTTATTCTATTATTTCTGCCCGCCTTTAATTTTGGGCACCGAGAAATGATCTTAATAGAATTTTATTTACCTTATTATCTTAGCGCTATTTTCACAACCGCATATCAGAAAAATTTCAACAAGTGGCAAACATACCTCATCGCAGCATTAGGCGCCTATGGTATTGCCCAAAATATTTTCTATCTGTGTATTCCTGTACTTTTAGATTTATATAGCTACATCAAAGTAAAAAAAACCGCCCCCGGCAGCCTAATATTTTATTTGTCCACGATTGCTTTTGCATTGTTAACCATCTTTATATATCCAGAATACGTAAAATATATTATTCCGATGATATTACAATACGAAAGTGGCTTTAATTTTCCCTGGTCAGTGTTGCTTTTGGAGGTGCTCACGTTTGTCAGCCTAACAGCCATGGTCATAACCATTCTTAATTTTAAAAAATTTTGCAGCAATTATCATATAGTAATGACTTTTATTGCCGCATTTCTATCGCTGACTATTTATTTTCTTGAGCGTAAACTTTGGTATTACCATTTTTACCCAGCGCTTAGCTTCGTAGTACTTCTGTTAATTTTTATCATCCTAAAATTTTATGAAGAACTCAAAAGTGCTACCGTGAAAACAGGTAATTTAATCACGGTTTCCTTAGCCGCAGGCATACTCTTAACAATAATGATGACTCTTATCGGTTTTACCAAAGACGAATTATTTTTATTTAAAAATCCCAGTAGCGTAGAGAATAGATGGATCCATTATGCCGAGACACATTTCCTTAATAAAAAAGTGTTTTTCTTTGTTATTGAACTGAGACCTGCACACAGCCTTCCCCTTTACCTGGACAATAAAATTAAAATTGTTTCCCCGTGGTCTAATCCATGGATCTTGCCTTATATCATCCTCCATCAAACTAACATGTCACCTTCTCTCGTAAGAGACGTAAGTATGTTTCAAAACTTTACCACTCAGGCGCTTATTAATGAGCAACCCGATTTTTTGGTCATTGAAAATACGCCACAGGCACTCACTTACCGTTCGGGTCCTTTCAATTATGTAAGCTTTTTCATGCAAAATAAAAACTTTGTTGAATTTTTCAGGAATTACGAAATTTATGACCATTTTGACAGTTTCACGATTTATAAAAAATATAAGTAAAGAGCTACCCATAGCAAACGTGGTTACATTAATTAGAGTTATCATGGCTCTATTGGTGTTGTTAATTGTACAAATTAATCCTCTTACTAATTTAATTGCTATCTTTCTTATTCTTATCTTGATGTCATTAGATGCATTAGACGGATTCATCGCGCGCTCACTTAATGCCTCCTCTCTCAATGGCTCTATCTATGATATTCTTGCTGATCGAATTATCGAAAACATCTTTTTTATCTACTTTGCGTCTAACAACCTTTTCAGTGTCTGGTTTGCTCTAACATTATTGATTCGCGGACTGATTATTGACGCTGTAAGAACGATTTATGCAACCACTAAGACTACGCCCTTTAGCTGGCACAAAATTACCTGGGCTAAGTTTTTCGTAAATTCCAGGCTAAGTCGTGGCACCTACAACAGTTTCAAAATGATCACCTTTATTTGTTATGCTGGACTGCTCATGCCGCAGGGATATTTATTTACTCTAATTACTCATGAAAACATGAATCATTTAGCCCATTTGTTTTTATGGTTAACCGTTAGCATGGCCATCTTACGCACTATCCCAGTTATTTGGGAAGGACTTACTCGGAAGAGAATATAAAGGGACCAAATTTTATTATACGAGAGGTGGACATTGGAAATAGGGATTACAGGGATTGGCATCGCGAATCCTATTTATAAGCAGAATCAAGAAAGGGCAGTCGAGTTAGTTGGCAACCTATTACAACTTAATTCCTCTGAAAAAAAACTATTGAGAGCACTCTATAAATTTACTGGCATTAAGTATCGCTATAGCGTATTAGCGGATGCCTGTAAAATCCCGGGAGAATTTGAGTTCTTTCCTAATAATGAAAATGAAACATTTCCTACTACCGCCGCGCGCATGCAAATTTACAAAGATAATGCACTAACTCTCGCCTTAGTGGCGATTCAAAACTGTCTTATAAAAATTCAAGGTTTTAATAAACAAGATATTACTCATCTTGTCACAGTAAGTTGTACAGGCATGTATGCTCCGGGTCTAGATATTGAACTGGTGCAGCAGTTAGGCTTGAAGTCGAATACCAAACGCACCGCCATCAATTTTATGGGATGTTATGGTGCTTTTAATGGGATAAAAATAGCCGACGCAATTTGCAGGGCAGATAAACAAGCAAACGTACTAGTGGTATGCGTAGAAATCTGCACTATCCATTTTCAAAATAAAAAAGATTTAGATAATTTAACCTCCAACGCTATTTTTGCGGATGGAGCCTCTTGTGTATTAATACAAGGGGAACCGAAACAAAATAAATATTTAGGTTTGACTGCTTTTCATTGTGATCTTTTACCCAGTAGTCAGCAAGAAATGGCATGGCATATTGGTGATTCAGGATTTGACATGATATTAACTTCATATGTTCCAGAAGCCATTGCTTCAGGAATTCCTTTTTTTGTGAAGGAGCTCATGAAAAATTTAGAATTAACGTTAGAGGATATTGATTACTATGCCATACATCCCGGCGCCAAAAAAATTCTAAAGGCATGTGAAAAATCTCTCGGCATTAATGCACTGCAAAATAGATACTCTTATAATATTCTGGAAAATTACGGCAATATGTCTTCGGTGACAATTTTATTTGTATTAAACCTCATTTGGGAAGATATCAGCCTTCCAGAACACCATAATAAAACAATTTTCGGATGTGCATTTGGCCCCGGCCTTACCCTCGAATCAATGCTGTTGAAAACCCATTATGTTTAAAAAAACAAGGAGAGCTATTGTGGTTACGAACATTAAAACTAATCTGCCTATATATAAGGATAAAATCAAAGCTATGCATCTGGTGTCTAGTTTCTGGGACAATGTTTCCTTAGGGTGGCAAAAAATTTGGGGACCTCATATTCACCATGGGTTTTATGATGAGACGAAGAGCACTCCACTCGAGGCACAAGAAAAACTCATGGTCAAGCTCGCCCAGTTACTCGACATTCAACCCAAGGCCCAGATTTTAGATGTTGGTTGCGGCATGGGCAGCAGCGCTTTTTACCTAGCAAAAAATTTTAACGCCAACGTCAGCGGCATCACTTTAAGTCAAAAACAGGTATCAATAGCACAACGAGCGGCAGATCAGCAGAATGTAAAAAATGTAAACTTCAAAATTGAAGATGCTTTATCCTTGGCTAGCTTTAAAGACAACACCTTTGACATAGCATGGTCGTTAGAAAGTTGCGAGCAGTTTTTCGACAAGCAACAATTTATAAAACAAGTGGAACGAAAGCTAAAACTAGGAGGCAAACTGATGTTAGCCACTTGGTGTTCAGACCAAGAAGAATACAGCGAACAATTAGCTAAACGCTATCGCAAACTCTGCATTGCATTCGATTTGCCCTATATGCCTACCAGTACTCATTACACAGAATTACTGTTGGCGCAGGGTTTTAAAATTCATCACAATTTAGATTGGTCACACCAGGTAAAGGAAAGCTGGGAAGTGGGCACCTCGCTTTTGCAAGCATTGTCATTATTGAGGATAATCAAAATTGGAGGGTTGAGAGCATGGCGATTCGTAAATAGCGTCAGCATTATGCGAGACGCCTTCAATGATGGCAATGTAAAATATTGTGTTTTTGTAGCAGAAAAAATAACTAATTTCTCTACCTAAAGCTAAACTGTAACGCAAATTATTGTAGCTTGGATTCGGTCTTCGATATTCAAACTACAATAATTCTTTCAAAAAAATGATGGATGGCCAATTGGAATAGTTGCGCGAATGGTTGAAAGATCGACTATCTTAATAATATTTAACGCTGATTTCTCACGCACCAGCCATGTGTTCACCTCATTTAACAAGAATTCATAACCTGGTTTGGTCTTCATCTCCCTGCACTTCGGTTTATCTCTAGGGATAACGCTTTTTTCTATTAATGTAGCAGTATTATACTCTTTTTGTTTTTCGTCATTCATACCTATGAGCGTGGCAAGCTGAATTGCAAGTGTACTTCCATAGCATCCTTTATAGCTGCCAGGATTCTTCTTAAAAGAGGAGGCATTCTTTTGAAAATCTTTACACACTTCGCCATAGAGTGAGTGGAAAATATACCATTGCTGTCTTAGCAATAATTCCTTTTCAGGATTTGATTTACACCATAATAGCCATTTTTCACATCGATTCAGGAGTTTTTTCGTATCGGATTCAAGTCCCAAAGACCAAAATAGTCCTACTTTGTTATTGTTCATGGTGGTCTCTTTCCTTAGAGTGACTATCAGGGATTCAAGGTTGGTGATCAATTTTTTTGATGCTTTTAGTGATGGCCTGGGATAAGGTTTTTGTGAGAATATCGGCGAGCCGGTATTGATGAGAAGAGGTGGCCGGGATTGTTCGCCCGAGGATGTTGGGGGGATGAGCTTAGGCAAGGCTCCGTCGGCAGGCGTCATCGAAACTCGTCTAGTCGTACTTGAAGTTTTATTGGAGGGAATCAGTAGGATCCCGCTAGCTTCTTTATTTTCGTTATTTTCTTTCTCTGGGTCACGCTTCCATTCCATCACCTGGCTTGTGTAAAAGTGCGGAGCTATCACCTCCAGATAGTGATTTTTATTCAGCTGCTTATCTACAAAATGTATCCAGTTGTTATCACCATTCAGGTCACAATATTCCGTATAATAATGATCAATCTCTGCTTCCGTATTACCATTTTGGTTGTTGGGGTCTGCTCTTTCTTTTACAAATTCCTTAAATCCCTCAATAAAGATAGCACAACGTTGATAACTATACTCTTCAATTAGATCTCGCTTTGAAATGGATTTATAAAGTTGTTCCCTAAGCGCATCTAAAGAACAACCTTGTATTGCTTCACTGGGATATTTGCTACTTAATATGGTAAGTTCAGTGAAATCTTTCTTGAAATTTTGGCATTCAATATCTCTCTCAATAAACAGTTCGATGACTGTTCTAAAAATTTCATGCCCCTTATTTTCCTGAGTCTCGTTAGAAATACATGTACTAACATGAGACTTTAAGCTCTTCTCTTCAAACCGGATTTGTATTATAGACTTTTGCGCGATTAAACTTTCCTTTAATTTTTGAACCTGTTGATTCGTATTGAAATCATAGTCAGTCAAAACCGAGCCGCCGAATATAGGTTCATCAATCTGTTTAATTTTGCTTAAACGTTTTTCCCATTTATTTCTAGTTTTATCCATTAGTTCAACGAATTCCATCTCGTGGTTAAAATAACCCGCCCCGTTATTTCCTCCCTCGCCATTCAAGGTCAATCGCTCTGAATGGAAATCTATTTTTTCAGTTATCTGATTATCTTGAGTTGTTTCTTCCTTTATTGTCACCAGTTCCTTTATGACTAAATCTAATATCATTTGTAAACCGTCGAATCCACAATCAGACCCATTGAACTGTTGAGTAATTTCGATAGGTGAAGGTAAAATCTCCAAATCGGCATTTGATTTTGCCAATCTTTCCTCTAACCCACGGATTTCAGGTTCTTTGGTACCTTCCTCCCCTTCCCCATAATACTGTGGGTCAATTATAAGTAGTTGAGTTTTTGCCCCCTTCTGGGCAGGAGTAAACAAAAATATGGTCAGCCAATGATTATGTAGGTTCATTATGCCACAACAAATCTTCCCGACTTGCTCTTTTGAAGTTTCCTTACTCATAGCCAACATTTCTTGGTCTAACGTCCCCACCGGCAGGATCCTATATTTACTTATTTCCACTGGCTTATAATTTTCAATCCACTTCAAACCTGCAATTAAATCCACGTTTTGCAACTGGTATCGAGTTTTCTTACTTTGTATTCTTTTTAGTACTGGTCCTTTTGTATTAAAGGGATGATTCCCCCCATAGTGAGATCCATTACTATTCCCATTGGAATTTTGAGACTTACTCGGGATACTTTCCTCCTTAAGCCCTTCAGGAGTCGATGTTAAGGGATGAGGGTTGTTGTTTGTGGTGGCATTAAGTTGTGCGCTAATTGTTGAGGTGCCAGATTTTGGGTTATATGCAAGGATGCGACCTCTAAAGCCACGTTGTGGTGGATTAGTTTTTAGTGAATTTAAATGACTCTTATGGGCGGCTTGGATGTCTTGGTGGTTTTCAAATTCATTGGGGCGATATTTTATTAAAATTTCAAAAAAGAGGGGAGCTAGCCGCTTATGTTTCAGAATGGAAGAGTAGGGCGCCGGGTTATTCGTAGGGTAGAACAAAATGCTATGGAGTTGATCATCCAGTAAGATATTCTTAAACTGACCCTCATCCACAAACTTACCATCATCCAACTTGTTTACTTGCTTGATAAAATCTTCAACTATTGCTGTGGCGGCCTTTCTAAACATAGCTACGCGGTTACTTAAGTTGCTATCACTTTCGATGTTTTTTGTCTGTTCTCCGCAAACTTTCAACAATTTGAAAGAAGTGAGATCAACCACTTCTTTGCTAACCGCTTTTAACTCAGGTAAGGCTAACTTACTATTATCACTTTTGAACCATTTTGTTTCGAATCCATCGAGATTCCCCAGAAACTCAGTGACGTTATCCGAAACTCTCTTTTTAAGGGTTACGAATGACTCTGAGAGCTCTTTTTCAACCATCAAAATATTTTTCACATGGCTACGTAATGATGTGAAACTCTCAGAATTGTATTCTTGCGTCTCATCAAGACACATTGACTTATATAGCGCTAATAACTGGGCTGTATAGTCACTTCGTTCCTGCTCACTTAAATTCTTGAGATCAGCGGAGGACCAAATAAAAGTATGTGACAATTTTTTTAAATTTTCATATTGAGCTCTACCCGCGGAGCCTAAAGCATTAAATTTCTCAAGATTGAATAAAATTGTTGAGCCAGTGATTAGAGGCGAGCGAGATTTTTGGACATTAGTTTTTATATAATCTATTGTCCTATCTATATCCTCTTTATCAACCATAGAGGTTAACCCTTTAGTAAAGTGAATTGGTTCTATAAGAAAATTCTCAAAAAATTTCAAGCTAGCTTCAGGGTTTTCTAGTAATGCTGGGGGCATTGTAGCAAACTCGAGTGGCTTAAACGCTTCTTTGTTGAAATATCTATCCGGTAATTTTTGAATGAAACGGATGATATTAGCATGTTGCCCTAAATTATTAAATAAATTGTCAGCAGCCTCATTAAGAGCCTCGACATCGGTTGCAGCTACGGAATTACATGCCGCGTATCTACGCAAATAAGCCAACATACTTGGAGTTGAAAGGTAACGCGGGTCTATTTTAAATATTAACGCTGCATCCCCTGCAAAAATTTCCGACACCTCACTACTAGCATCAGGATTTTCGACTAATACGGAGGGCATTTGAGAAAAATCGAGTGGCGTAAACACTTCTTTGTTGAAAAATCTATCTGGCGATTTATCAATGAAATCGAGGATATTTTCATGTTGATTAAACTTTTCAAATAAGCTGCCCGCAGCAGCATTAAAAGCCTCGACATCGGTTGCAGCTACAGGATTACATGTCGCGTATCTACGCAAATAAGCCAACATACTTGAAGTTGAAAGGTAACGCGGGTCTATTTTAAATATTAACGCTGCATCCCCTGCAAAAATTTCCGACACCTCACTACTAGCATCAGGATTTTCGACTAATACGGAGGGCATTTGAGAAAAATTGAGTGGCGTAACCACTTCTTTGTTGAAAAATCTATCTGGCGATTTATTGATGAAATCGAGGATATTTTCATGTTGATTAAACTTTTCAAATAAGCTGCCCGCAGCAGCATTAAGAGCCTCGACATCGGTTGCAGCTACGGAATTACATGCCGCGTATCTACGCAAATAAGCCAACATACTTGGAGTTGAAAGGTAACGCGGGTCTATTTCAAATATTAACGCTGCATCCCCTGCAAAAATTTCCGACACCTCACTACTAGCATCAGGATTTTCGACTAATACGGAGGGCATTTGAGAAAAATCGAGTGGCGTAAACACTTTTTTGTTGAAAAATCTATCGGGCGATTTATCAATGAAATCGAGGATACTCTCATGTTGCTTAAACTTTTCAAATAAGCTGTCTGCAACAGCATTGAGTGCCTCCACCTCTGTTGCATCTACAGGATTACATGCCGCGTATCTAAGCAAATAAGCCAACATACTTGAAGCTGAAAGGTAACGCGGGTCTATTTTAAATATTAACGTATGATCCTCTGCAAAAATCTCCGTCATCACACTACTAGCATCAGGTTTTTCTAGTAATGCGGAGGGCATTTTAGAAAAATCGAGTGGCGTAAACACTTTTTTGTTGAAAAATCTATCTGGCGATTTATTAATGAAATCGAGGATACTCTCATGTTGCTTAAACTTTTCAAATAAGCTGTCTGCAACAGCATTGAGTGCCTCCACCTCTATTGCATCTACAGGATTACATGCCGCGTATCTACGCAAATAAGCCAACATACTTGGAGTTGAAAGGTAACGCGGGTCTATTTGTAATACTAACTCATCATCCCCTAAAAGAAACTCCGGTATGATAGTATGAGAATCTAACATCTGCTCAAGGATTACTAGTCTATCCGCACTACCTAATTGGGGGAAAAATAAATTGTTCAGTGCCTGGATGTCAAAATTTTCCTCTGACAAGGGGAGTTGAATAGCTTTAGAATATCCCAGTCTTGCACTTTCTAGGGTTACTATATTAATACCTGCTCCATCGATTACAAAACATAGCACTTTATTTAGGTCGGTTAATGTCATGCGGTTTTCTACTAAAATCGAAGCCTCGTCCTCAGAATCTTGAGACATAATCACTTCGAACTTATAAGCGTCTTCCATTTTTTTATATAGCTTTCCCGCAATTTTAGTCCTCATATTTACGAGAGTTTCTGCAAACACTTTGCTTTTTTTCTGTATGCTTTCCGCTTCTTGTCTGGCCGTTTCTTCTTTTTGTTTAGCTTCTTCTTTAGGTGACAATTTTGCTTTATTCTTATCATCCTTTTGCGGTTTTTCCGTCAACTCTAGTAATTGCTTACTATATTTTGTTACTAATTCTTTTGCGAGTTTCTCAATCCATTTTTCTGAGTCAGGATGCCTCTCCTTTTTCTCAGAGGGTTTATTGCGCTCAATGATTTTTCTTAGTTTTAGCAAAGCCTCTATTTCTGATATAAACGGCTCAAGGCTCATAATAGGAGCGAGATTATCTTTCTGCTTTACTAAGTAATTTACCCCCGCGGCAGTTTTAGCAAAGTCGTTAAAAACAACGACCTGCTCTGCAGACATAGCACATTTTAAACGACTCAGAAATTTAAAGCCTTCCGCAGTTGAAAAAATTCGGCTACTCAATGTGCTGAGTATTGTAACGCCCTCCTCTGACAACCAAGAAAAAGATTGAGGTGCCGATTTTTCATTAAAGGGAATCTGACGGAGAAAAGGTACCAAAGTTAAATCCACATAATCAATGTGGGGAGATAATGTATTCAAAGCTTTAATATACACAGGGGTAATTGGATATGTCTCATTTATAGCTATAATCAGACTAGCCATTTTTGTAGTATAGTATTTTTGATCTAATTTCAGAAGCAAAGGCGCAATCTTCCGGGTAGGTTCACCCTCAAAGCTGATTGGAGATTCAAACAATCGCTTAAATTTTGCTACATCTTGGCCCACTAAATCTTTTGCACCAAAACAATTTAAAAATCGCAAACCCTCTGGGGTATGAAATTGGCCATCCAAATTATTTAAAAATTTAACAACCTCTTCCGTATTATTGGAATTAATTATTATGATTTTATTTAACAAAAGAATAGCTTCTTTACTTTCCAGATAAGTGGGTTCCAGAGGAATTTGTTGAGAAAGGATATAGAGGATAACGTCTCTATTCGCTCCCATAATAATCGCTGTGTAAACTGAGCTAAATGTTTCCGCATTATCTTTATAGAGGGTGGCACGTGCCTCTGATGCAAAAAGAGCTAAAGCTTGCTCTTGAAAGATAGTGGCTAGCTCACTATGCGCAGGGCTTTGGGGGGCGTTTTTTTTGATGTCCAGAAAATTATAAATAGCTTCTAAATTGCGGTTAGTTATAGCACCAATAGGGGCGTTGCGCAGCGGTCGTATTAGTAATCTATATTGAGAGCTGAGCATAGAGAATTTGCTGGCCCAGTTCACCTGCTCCTCGGGGGTAAGATTCGTAAACTTACTAAATATATTCTGGAATTCGGAATTTTTAAGCATATTTAATCTCTTAGAAAAAATTGACAGTTAAACAATTCTATCTGTTTATAATTAACGATTTATTAAGTGGGACTACTCAGATCACCAATTTGCTGAGCTCAGGATGCTGGGTAGCCGAAAAATCCGCAATAACGCTCCCTTGACAGCGAACTGGCTATCAAGAGAACCTTTTAATTTGGCTCCATTGCAAAGCATCCAGCCTATGGATGCCGATAGGGGCAAGGAAGTAGGCCTAGAGGGAATTAATTTGAAAAGTAGGAGCTCTTAATCTTCGCAAAAGTCCCGTTTTGAATAATAGTATTCAGTGCCTGATTTAGTGCCCCCGTCAAAGCGGTATTATCTTTTTTAAGAAGGATCGCGTAACCTTCATCAAAAGGCAGAAAAGTTGGAGTGCCAACGCTTTTTAAGACCCCAGCACTGTATTTTATCCAATAATTAGCAGCGGGACTATCCAATAAGATAATATCAACCTCATTATTAGACAATGCCGTTACTACTTCTTGGTTAGTGCCATAGGTCACTAATTGGATGGCACCTTCATATTTGTTTCTCAAATAATTATAAAAGGTACTGTCTTTTACCACTCCCACCCGCTTGCCTTGGAGATTATCAACATTCAAATTAGTATTGGTTAATGTTACATAATCCATGGTGCTCCTAAGATAGGGCCGGGTGAAGGCATATGCGAGTTTGCGCTCAGGAGTCAACGAAATCGCCCCCATAATTGCATCTATTTGATTGGCCGCCAAGGATGAAAATAATTGATTAAGAGGCATTGAAGTAAAAGTACATTCTGTCTTGAGCTGCTGACAGAGTGCTTTAGCCACTTCTATGTCAAACCCATATGTGGGCTGCGACTTCGAGGAGAAAACAAAGGGGGGGTAAAAATCAATGACACCAAAACGTATGGGATTGGCATGGCTCGTCACTGTAAACACACATAGGCTGATACTCGTGAGAACTTTCAATATCAATTTAATCATTTGTCCATCCTTGTTCCAAATTAGGGACTTCTCCGCCTCGTCAAATATCTAAGCTAACAGGGATCGCTTTTTTACGAATAGAGCAATCATAATGAGAGACAACCCAGCAAACAAAAAATCAATACCTAAAAACAAACCTATCACCCACAGACTCGCAGTAGGCCAGTGTATCAAAATCAAAACCCCAAGCAGTATACCAATTACCCCGTTTAATATGTACCATCCCCAGCCTTTGAAACGATAAACGAGCCCTCCTATTATATTAAACAGACCACTGCTTAATAAAAATGCCGCAATTAATATTGTTAAGGTGGCTAAGGTGACAGCCGGACTTGCCAATATGAGAAACCCAATCACCAATGTGAAAGCAGCAATCACTAGATGTATCCAACGATGTTCAGAATTTTTTTCCACAAGCGCTGTGATAGCGTGTACCACTCCAGCCGCAATCAATAACCCTCCGAAAACGACGACTGATGCAATACTGGCGACTATTGGAGAAGCGAGTAAAAAGAAACCTAATAGCATTAAAATTATGCCAAATACCAGCCAAAGCCCCCAATTCTTTACCTTCAAACTACCTACTGTATTCATATCTTGCCCCTTTTACCTTTTAATTGTCTTTTATAAAATATAGCAAAATGTAGCCAACAATTTAATTCATTACAAAAAATAACTATCTTCAATCAATAATATATAAATTCGCAGATGGCAATGAAGTTTCACTGTACTAACCTTAAAGTGACTAAGCGTATTAGTCTCCTTTTTAAAATTGCGGAGGAAATAAAATGTCAAGAGATAAAGGTGAACAAGACAAAAAGCAACAACGCATCAACCCAAAAAGTGATGAAAGAAAAGAAAAAGGGAAAGAACAACCTTTTAAACAACGGTAATAAATCACATCACCTAATGTTGGAGAAATACCTCGGGTATTTCTCCTCCTTAATACACTGATATTACGCATTCACTCCTGGAACATTTCCACATCCCCGGTCATAATCTTTAGACACAGACAAAGATCTAATGCCTATCGCTTCAATATCAAGTAAAATGGGTTTACTTTTGAAGTTTTTATTTAACAAGCATTGTTTGTTTAATCGTAAGTTTCCCCAGCAAACGTTAGAACTGGCAACAACCTTCCTATTTGGGCTGAACATTTACATTTAATCTTATATTAAGAAAGGAAAGCATATGAAAAAAATTTTAGTACTTATTGCAACGTGTTTTACCTCCACATTGCTCGCGAATTCTTCCTTAAATTTTTACACAAAAACAATTTCCTTGGATCAAAAACAACCAAAATACCACATTCAAATTAGCTATCCGCAAATTAATGCGCCTGCGACAAAAAATGAACGACAATTCAATAGTGTGGCTAAAGAATGGGCTCAGAAACAAATCACTGACTTCAAAAAATCTTTTAAAAACTGGGATGAAAATCAATATTCACCACAAATGAAGGCAATTCCTAGTACGTTGACTATCACCTATGACCTTGCAACGTTAGATCCCAGGGAAATGATTAGTCTGAGATACAGCGTGAATAAATATATGATGGGAGCAGCCCACTCCTCCCATATCTATACATCGATTAATTATGATCTTGATAATGGTAAGGAGCTATCTTTAGCTGATTTATTTAAACCTAATGCCCCTTATCTACAACTCCTTTCAAAAATATCCGAACCCCTTATAAAAAAGAAATTAGATAAAGATGCCAATGGTCCAGCTGAAATATTTAAAGAGGGGTTAGCGCCCACCACTAAAAATTATAGTGTATGGAACCTTACGCCAGAGGGCATCAGATTCACTTTTAATGAGTATCAAGTTGCAGCTTATGTATTTGGGCCGCAAGAAGTGACTATTCCTTACACGCAGGTGACGCAACTTATGGAAGACAAAACTGCATTATCAAAATGTATTAAGAATAAGGATTGTGAAATTAAGGAACGAAAAACAAGCTCAACGAAATAATTCTAAAAAGGTTTTCGCCAGGGATTTCGAGAAAGCAGAATGGGATGCTGCTTATGAAGAGGCTCAGCGAGTATGGAATCACCAAACTGCTGAATATTTACTCACCAAGCCGTTACTTGCCGATTTTCTGGAAGAGGCTCTCGATCAATTTGGTCAACACTGTAACGAATAGAAGATCATCAATTTTCTCAGGATGTAACCTATAAATTCGACGCAAGTTGCCTTTTAAAAATCTCATCTTGAAGTGTAATGGGTATAGACTATACTGATAATTGCAAAAAGGCTGCGAGCCTTTTGCTATTAAAAATCAACAGGAGGATTTCACATGGCTAGTCAAAATCAACATACCCAACATTCTCAAAAAAGCCGCCGGGAAAGTGAACACAATGGCGAAACGCATTTTGGTGGCGATATTCTACGTGATACCATTGAAGAATTTAAAGAACGTAGTGAAGATGCTAAAACATTAGTAACTGAATACGTCAAAGACAAGCCCTTTCGTGCACTTGGCATAGCTGCTGCTGCAGGTGTGGTTTTGGCCCTTTTAATGAAGCGATAGTTTCGGAAGCGTGAATGAACGATAATAATTTTGAACATACGCGTCTACTGACTTCAGTAGAACACATCTGGAAATATTCGCTCGGTGTAGTGCGAGATATTTTTAAGCTATTTGCGCTTGAGGTTCAATTAGCAGGCAGAAGTTTAGCGATCATTATCATCTTAGCAATTGTGGCTACATTGCTACTCTTATCAAGCTGGTTTAGCTTATTAGGAGCTTTGTTAACATGGATAATGACTTTCCATCTAAGCTTAATAGTGGGGCTACTCATTCTGTCTGCTATTAATCTCATTATCGCTATAGCAATCGGACTCTATATCGTGAGGATCTCGAATAACCTACACTTTAAAGAGACTCGTAAACAATTAGAAATGATGAGAGAGTAAAATGAAACAATTACACCAGAAAATAGAAGCACGTAAAGACGAAATTGAATTAAAAAAGCAGCATCTTGGTCAAGATTATCGATCAGCCAAGCGGCGCCTTACCTCCTCGCGCATGAAACTTTCCACCATTGGGGGATTAGTGCTAGGATTTTTATTATTACCTAAAAAGTTTAAGCTCATCAAAGGAGCGCTAAAAGCCTACACAATGGCAGCTACCGTTAAACAAATGCTGGATTTAATCCCACACTCCTCTACGACCAAAAGAAGCAGAAGCAAAAGTAAAAATACCACGCATCATTAATTTGATTTATACATCCGTCATGCTGATATAAGTTGGCATGACCTGATGTTTTTACAAAGATTCTCTTTTATGCTGAGGCTCAATCGCTTCTTTAACGACATTTATCAACTGTTGGTTAGTCGTTTTAGACTTAACAAGATGGTCAGCTACATATTCATAATAATTTTCAGGGAGGTCATAAGCAGAAAAAATGATGACAGGAATTTTACGCTCGCTTAATTCCGACAGTAACTCAAATCCATAACCATCTGGCAGCATTATGTCCAGGATGACCAGATCAAAGGTCATCGTAGCAAGCTTTTCTTTTGCCTTTGCGAGAGTCTCTACAGAGGTCAAATTAGAGCCATCTCCCAACATTTTACTGAGAATTAAAGCTATATCAGGATCATCTTCAACGTGCAATATCATGGGATTTTGCTTGTTAAGATACTCTAAAAGATTGTTGAATGCTTGAGTGATACGCTCCCTACTCAGGGGCTTAGTTAGCCAATCAATAATGACAAAGCTATTTCCTTGAACTTGATTAGTCGCTTTATCATCCAGAGCAATAACGATAATGGGGATTTTTACTCCCATTTTTAAATTTTTGATTTCGCTAATGAATTCGAAGCTGTTAGACATCTTAAGATCAATAATTATTGCACTGATATTATCTCGTGAAAGTACGTTCTTAACTATATCAATATTCGTTGCCACCTTAGCTTTGAGTTGGTGATCCCCCATTAACTGCTTAAGATTCGCAATGATATTTTTATCATTGGCACAAAGTAAAATGGTATTTTCAATGCGAGGTAAAGACGCTGGGTGTAGAAGACTTGAAATAAGGGGTAATTCAAAATAAAATTTAGCACCTTGCCCATTATTAGATTCAAAACCTATTCGGCCCCCCATTTTTTCGATAATTGCCTTACTGATACTCAATCCCAGACCAGTCCCTTCATGTATCCGTACCGTGGAGGAATCGGCTTGAGCAAATTTTTGGAAAATTGTTTTTTTGAAATTTTCCGGGATGCCGCTACCTTGATCCCACACTTCTACACGCGCTTTATCGCTATCGAGCTCCGTTTTTATAATCACCTCACTGTGGGGGGGTGAAAACTTAACCGCATTTGAAATCAAATTAGTCATAACCTGTAATAATTTATCAGGGTCCCCGTTAACCAGAATATCACTATCATTGTTAATCGCATGTAGCTTAACGTCGAATTTGTCGGCAAATGGTTTGGTAGCATGTAAGGAATCTTCAATTATTGATTTAATTGCAACGGGCTTTAATGTGAATTCCATTTTTCCGGACTCAATTTTTTCTATATCCAGAATGTCATTAATGAGTCGCACTAAGCGGCTACAATTATTTTCTGCTATGACGAGCAATTTGCGAGCCTCTGCTGAAAGCTCACCTACAACACCCCCTAGTAAAAGACCGAGCGAACCTTTTATCGATGTTAGCGGGGTGCGTAATTCGTGGCTGACCACTGATATGAATTCATTTTTCATTAAGTCAATACGTTTGCGGTCAGTAATATCTCTTATAATTCCAGAAAAAAACCGTTCATCATTTATTTTGAATTCACTTATAGAAAGCTCTAAAGGAAAAATTGATTGATTTTTATGCAGCCCTTTCAATTCTACTGCCCCTTTACCCACCACATGCGCTTCACCGGTAGTGAGAAATCTATGGAGACCATGTAAATGCTTATCGCGGAATTCGGGGGGCATAAGCATCGTAATATTTCTATCGATGACTTCATTTTCCTTGTACCCAAAAATTTTAGCTGCAGCCGGATTGAGTGATTCCACAACCCCTTTATCATTAATTGTGATCAGACCATCACTTACGTTCTCAATAACTGTTCTGAATTTAACTTCACTGTTTTGCAGATGCTTATTACTCAATTCAACCAGATGATTCGAATCTAATAACGCTTTTACTAAAGGTTTAATCCGCCAATAAATGAGACTGAGCCCTATTAATATCATTGACAAAATCACGGGTAACACGGCATACAGTTTTTGACGAATAGGCAGAAATAATTCCGAAGAATTGATTTTAGCAACGATGCCTAATCCAGTATTTCCAATAGGGCCATATGCTCCCAAAACATGTGCTGCCCTGTAATCAACTGCTTCTATAACCCCTTTATTGCCCTGCAGCGCATACTCCATGGGTATCGCTGTTTTGTTAATGTGCAGAGAAGTGATCGGATTGCTATTAAATGCGGAAGGAAGACATTTTGCTGATTGAGGATTAAGTTTGGTGCATATTCTTATTTCACCTGTATTTCCCAAACGTGAATTTAACAAGATGCCTGCAATTTTTAGCGGCCACTCTACCACAATGGTATTCACTTCATTGCTTTTGTTAATCGAATATTCGAGGTCAACAAATAAACCTTTGTTCCAAATTAGCTTTGCAGGTAATTCCAACTTAATAGGAATGACAATTTTAGGTATTACAAAAGTGCCTGCAGATTCTACCAGTTTATTTTTCCGGTATACTTTATACCCCGTAAAGCCCTCACTCATTAATGCTTGGCCAATAGTTTTTTCTTGTGATTTCGAGAATGTATTCAAAAAAGACTGGTGACTGGTTAGCGCCAACAACTCCTTGATCGGACGTTCTACTTCAGTCAAGAATAAATTTATTTTATTATCGCGAGATTCTGCCAATGCTGATTCAGCTAATTTTGCGTACTGTGTGCCCAACATACTAAAACCTACAAATCCTGAAATTAAAGCAATAGTGATTAAAATCAAGGCAGCCCGTAAGGTAACTCGATTAGGCGCACTTTCCTTTATATCACTTGAGGGAAATTGGAGGTTATGCATTTGAAATAACCCTAGGCTTAGAATCAGTCCGCCCATAGAAGTTTGTATTGGCATACGTGTGTAGGAATATAAATTTAAAAAATGTTCAACGTCGAGAGCGTAGCCGATAACACTCAAACTGCAGATTAAAAATATCAAATAGATAGCCCCTTTTTGGGTTGCAGCTGCTATCGTACTTTTGGTATCAGAGAGGAAAAAAACAATTGCTGCTAACATGAAAATAGTTGATGTTAAACCGCTCATCCTACCCAGATGAGGGCCATAATTATAAAACCAGTCATTAACAAACAACTGATCTATTTCTAGATTAATATTAAATATGTATTCAATTAAAGTAAGACTGGCGATAATTAATAATATGCTCGCCATTAGCTTAGTAAACATTTTTTTAAATCTAAACGTCATTCCGTAAACTAAAAATGCAATCCCTGTAATAAAAAAACACAGACCACTATTGAACATAATTGGAACGGATTTTTCGGTTACTTGGATAATAGGAACAATCTTATAAACCCAAGCAATCATTACAGCTAAACCCAGAGCCAGCAAGAGCGCTCCAATCAGGACGATAATAATATGTTGCCAGTATCCAAACGTTTGGAATTTATTATCCATTAATGATCTCACCCCCATTTGGATGAAGCACTTGCCCTGACATATAACTGGAATCATCACTGGCAAGAAACACATAAGAAGGCGCTATTTCTTCAGGTTGCCCTGGCCTGCCAATGGGAACATCTTGACCAAATTTTTTGATATGAGCCTTACTAAAGGTAGCAGGAATTAACGGTGTCCATATAGGTCCAGGAGCAACTGCATTGACACGTATTCCTTTCTTTATCAGCGACAAAGATAAAGAACGAGTGAAAGAAACTATAGCGCCCTTAGTCGCCGAATAATCAACCAAGTGATCACTGCCCCTGTAAGCAGTCACTGATGTGGTATTAATAATAGTAGAGCCTTTTTTCAAATAAGGCAGCGCCGCTTGGGTCATAAAAAAATAGGCAAACACATTTGTTTGGAAGGTCTCTTTCAATTTTTTTGATGATATATCAGCGAAATTTTTATGTGGATGTTGTTCCGCAGCATTATTTACCAGGATATTAATCTGTTTAAAGTGACGTATACTTTTAGCAATCACTCGATGACAAAATTTCTCATTAGCCAAGTCTCCAGAAATCAGCAGACAAGAGCGTCCCTCCTGTTCGACTAATTCTTTGGTTTTTTCAGCATCCTTATGCTCATTCAAGTAAGGCACTACGATATCGGCACCCTCTCTGGCAAAAAAAACCGCCACTGCGCGACCTATGCCACTGTCTCCACCGGTAATAATAGCGACCTTATCTTTTAATTTATTTGACCCTAAATACGTTTTATCATTTGTTTTAGGCTTTGGCTGCATTTGACTTTGCAAACCGGGCTGCCTCTTTTGGGTGTGCTTAGTTTTTGCAATTCTTTTGGAGAGTTTATCGAGGATTGTCATCAGCGCATCCTTGGTTAATAACAATTAAGCTATCTAGTATAGCAGAGGGCAGTTGGTATGAAAAAAGGATATTCGTCTAGAGGTCTTTTTAAAAAAAAGCTATGATTAGCCTTGTCTAACTGACCATTCATTCTTATCGCCAGATTACTACCAGAGGTAACATGTCTAGCAAAAATAATTTTTTCATTGCTGCCGCTCCATTACTGTTAATACTGTTTATTGATGGCATGGGTCTTGGCTTAGTCTTCCCTATATTAAATAATTTAATAGTGGATCCTTCTAGCCATTTTATTGCTTTGTCATATTCCGAGTCAGCTCGAAACTTTATTTTTGGAGCAATTGTAGCGAGTTTTATGCTTAGCTGGTTTTTCGGTGCCCCATTTTTAGGCGACTTATCCGATAATATAGGGCGAAAAAAATCTCTTATGATCTGCTTGATCGGAGCAACATTAGGCTATTTAATTTCAGCAGTCGGCATAATGGGAAATAGCATTGTACTGCTTATTCTGGGAAGAATAGTGGCCGGCTTTACCTCTGGAAGCCAACCGATCGCCCAAGCAGCAATTATTGATATAAGCGAACCTCAACATAAAACACGCAACATCAGTTATATACTTTTAGCCTTGTCTTTAGGTTTCATTTTTGGACCCTTATTAGGGGGTGTTTTATCGGATAAGTCTATCCAGCCCTGGTTTAATTTTTCATTACCCTTCTTTTTCGCCGCGGGTATTTCTCTATTAAATGCCCTTTTCCTACAATTTCTATTTATAGAAACCTTCACTAAAACCCAAAATGTTAAAATCAAATTACATCGAGCAATTGAAATTTTTATCGCCGCATTCCGTCATGAAAAAATACGAGTGCTTTCGTTAATATTCCTTATTATGGTTTTTGGTTGGAGTAGTTTTTACACTTTTATCTCGATGTATCTATTAAAGAAATATAACTTTGACGCCTTCCATATCACGTTATTTATGGCTTTTATGGGTGTAGGCTTTGGCATAGGAAATGGATTTTTAGCCAATTTTTGCGCCAAACGTTTTAACCTACGAGCAACCGTCATTGTCACCTTATTTTTGGGTTCTGTAGGAATTCTTATAACGGTTATGGCAGAACGCCCTCTTTATGCCTGGTGGAGTATTATTCCTATTGCAGCATTATTATCAGTCGCTTATGCGCTCATTCTAACCATATTCTCAAATCAGGTGAGTGACACTGCTCAAGGGTGGGTGATGGGTATAACCGGGGCTATTATGGCATTGACCTTTGGTATTAATAGCTTAATGCTAGGACTTCTCTCAACTCTTGGCGTCAATGTGCCTCTTTATATATCAATTTCAGGGTTAGCCGCCAGCGCAATGCTGATGTTTTTATTCAAAGATCCCGGCGATAAATCAAGGGTATATAATCCAATTACGGGCCACTAAAATACAATTTTTTCTATCATTTACACGAAAACTATCCTATATTTAATATTATTTATTATTGTAGAAGGACCTTATCTCATTCTTGTATGAGGTTACTATGTGGTTAGGCGAAGGCGATAAAGCCCAAAACGACATCTTGATAGACAAATTAAACAAATGTCTACAAATCCTCGAAAAGAATGAAGGTAAGACAAATCACGCATTTCATCCTTTTTTCTTTCAACATTTTAAAGAAATAGTGATGGGTTTATTGCATGATTTGCAGGAACTCAAAATCTATAACAAAGAAGATTTGAAGGAATTAAAAAAGCTCAGCAAGCATGGCCCGGAAATTTTCACGGACAAAGAAAGACTCAAACATGGCTCTTTTATAATGGTATGTGATCAACTTTATTCGACCCTAACCGGGGGAGCAACTCATCGACCTCATACTTTATTTAAAGGCACCGAGGCTAAACAGGAAAAATTCATTGAACGGATAGACAGGGATTTATCCAAGGGAAAATCAAGTTCGAAATGAATGCGGGCGTAGTTTTAATAGACATTTATTTAAAAATTGAGCATACTGAATGCCCTTAGAAATCCATACAAAATGCGCTTAACTTGAAGTCATTTGTATATTTATTAACATTTTCGTCAACCCATGAGATTATCCTATGAAGACGGACATACATCCTGAATATTCTGAAGTAGCAGTTACTTGTAGCTGCGGCAATGCGTTTACCACGCGTTCAACTATGCACAAAAAGAGTCTTCATCTCGAAATTTGCTCTGAGTGCCATCCGTTCTACACGGGTAAACAAAAGCTGATAGATACCGCCGGTCGTGTTGAGAAATTCCGCGACAAGTATAAAAAGCAAGCCAGCACCCAAGAAACCGCTAAATAATCAATTGCTAGCGCTATTCCCCGCTGGGAATAGCGCCTATTGAATGACTCATCCCTGCATTTGTTCCAGCGCCTGTTGTATTATTTCCACCCCCGCGCCTTTTTGCGACCCATTTGAACCTAAATACTTGCGCCAATAACTTGCTTTAGGCTTTTTATGGAATAATTTCACTAAATGGCGTGTCATGGCGGTGAGCTTGGTACCCCGAACGAGTTCATTTTCAACATAGTTCATATAAGCAAGTACAACTGCTTCTTCCGATATACCCACATCGCCTCCAAAATAGCGACTATCGACTTGATGGAGCATATAAGGATTATTATAAATGGCTCGTCCTAGCATTACTCCGTCAACTCTAACCAAGTGGCTATCCACTTCGTCAAAATGCTGTATGCCTCCATTTAATACAATGGTGAGATGGGGGAAATCTGTTTTGAGACGATAGGCTCTTTCATAATCAAGGGGGGGTATTTCTCGATTTTGCTTAGGACTGAGACCCTTCAGCCACGCCTTACGTGCATGAATGATGAATTTAGAGCATCCTTGTGCAGACACCACCTTAATAAACTCCGCAAGATGCTCGTAGCTATCGTGATCATCCACTCCCAAGCGACATTTGACCGTTACGGGTACTGTAGCAATCTTTACCATTGCTTCAATGCAGGCCGCCACGGTCTTAGGTTGCAACATCAAGCACGCGCCGATGCCTCCCTGCTGGACTTTATCACTGGGACAGCCCACATTTAGATTAATTTCATCGTACCCTTCCTGAACTGCCAACTGAGTGCAATGCGCTAGCAAGGCAGGATCACTGCCACCTAATTGAATTCCCACGGGATGTTCAATCGCATTAAGCTGTAAGGCGTAACCTGTCTTATCACACAATATTTCTTTAATCGTCAGCATTTCTGTGTAGAGCATGGTTTTGCGCGAAATTAGACGTGCTAAATAACGAAAATGTCGATCGGTACAATCAATCATAGGGGCGACGGAGAAGAGGTCTCGATCATGGCAATGAATAACAGGGGATAAGAGCATAATTCACACTAAGAAAAAAAAGAAAATTATACCACATCAAAATACTCGATAAGTAATTGCGCACTTTTATTCCCGCGATATTCATTCACATCCAACCGATATGCAACATGAAGAGTATCGTTTTCATTGAGGAGCATTTTTTTTGGGTCTACGTTGAAGGCTATCGCGTCTATATTAAAATAATCATCTAAGCTGCCCAGCACTAGTTTGAGATGTTTTTCTTTTAAAATCCGATGGGTGATAACCTTAAATTGGCCATCGAAGATGGGTTCTGGAAATCCCTGGCCCCAGGGCCCCGCTCCCTTAAGCACCTCAGCCGTGGCTAATGTTAAAGTATCACAGGTCAACTCCCCATCAGAATGAATAATCCCTTGTAGACTCTCAGGTGAAAGTGTTTGAGAAATTACCGTATTAAATATCTGCGCGAAAAGCTCAAAATTTTCCCGTTTGATACTCAACCCCGCCGCCATAGCATGCCCCCCAAATTTGAGGAGGAGACCGGGATAATTGTTATGAATATTTTCTAAGGCATCACGAATATGTAAGCCGGAAATTGAGCGACAGGAGCCTTTCAATTCTTGTGCATTCGATAAAGCAAATGCAATAGCGGGACGGTGCAAAAGATCTTTAACGCGTGATGCTAAAATACCGATAATGCCTTGATGCCAGGATTCATCAAACAAACAAACCCCGACAGGTAAATTATCTTGAAATTCTAAGGAATTAATATGAGCCACTGCTTGCTCTCGCATTTCCTCTTCAATTTTTTGCCGCTCTTTATTCAAGCTATCCAATTCAGTGGCATAGCCTAATGCAATCGTTTCATTCTCCGCCAATAAACACTCTATTCCTAAGCTCATATCGACCAATCTTCCCGCTGCATTCAATCGCGGAGCTGCGATAAAACCTAGGTCTGAAGCCGTAATTTGCTCACACTTTTTACCCCCAACTTGAAGTAAAGCTTTAATGCCAGGCCGCACATTTCCAGCGCGAATTCGCGTGAGTCCCTGGTGAACTAAAATACGATTATTTAAATCTAATGAAACCACATCAGCTATTGTGCCTAAAGCAACTAAGTCGAGAAATGAAGCCATATTTGGCTCTGGGAGTGATCTTTCCTGAAACCAATTTACTTCTCTCAATTTTGCGCGCAGCGCTAGCATTACATAAAATATCACCCCTACTCCGGCAAGATTTTTGCTGGGAAAAACATCTCCTGGAAGGTTGGGATTAACAATCGCAGCCGCTGCGGGTAATATCGGAGGCGCTAAATGGTGATCTGTAATCACCACCCGGATTCCTTTCTCATTCGCACGAGCAACTCCCTCGAGACTAGAAATTCCATTATCAACGGTGATTAATAAATCAGGGTGGGAATTAGCGGCAACTTCCACGATTTCAGGCGTGAGTCCGTATCCATACTCAAAACGATTCGGGACAAGATAAGTCACTTTATGGGCACCAAAACGTTTGAGGCAGGACACTGCTAATACCGTACTCGTTGCCCCATCTGCATCAAAATCGCCAACCACCATAATATGAGAGGAAGAAAGGAGTGCATCAACTATGCAATTTACCGCTTCTTGAATATTTCCTAAGGAATTAAACGATAAGAGCCTCTCTAATCCTTGCTCTAGTTCTTCATTAGAACGAATTCCTCGGGTGAGGTAGAGGCGTTTCAAGAGAGGGTGAATGTTGCCCGACAATGTAACGTCAGGTAATGATCTTCTTATTATTTGTTTCTTCATTCCCTTAAGCCTTTCCTATCAGAATATTTGAACGTGCTTGCCAAGCCTTATTAGACTAGCACTGAATAGTTACACATTATTTTCGCAAATTGAATAGTCGTAATTTCGATACTTGCCATTTATAAATACTGCCATTTCCCAAACAAATTTCGAGAGAACGAATCTGCCTATTATGGATTTTTTCTAACAACTGAATGATGGTTTGCTGCAGTGTTTCTAAAGGGAGTTGATTATGCTCCAAGCTGATAAAATGATGGCCCTCTTCCTCTGTCGCCTTTAAAAAACCCTCGGCAGAAGTGACTGTTTGGGAACTGCCTGATAATGCCAGCATCCCTTTCACAAATGAATTTTCAGACCAAAATTTAGTGTAATTTTTAAGTTTATAGGTCTTTTCAATCTTACCCTCCCCCCATGGCCACACGCCATTTACCAGCGGTTTACCCAGCTTTTGCCTTTGCGCATTAACAGCATGCTGGAATAACAGCATTTGTAGTTCTGTTAAAATTTTATGCCACCATTTTTGGTTAGTTCCTTGAGGCAAGAAAGCTCTAATATCATGGGCCATCACTTCGTATAAAGGACGGGTCACTAAATATTCTTGGCTGGGTAATTGAATATACCACTCATGCAACGAACCATATCGAATTACCAGCTGATCTTCTTCGAGAAACGCATTTAAGTCGGTAATAAGCGCTTGGACTTCGTGTTCCTCAAGCAGTAGATGATCTCGCCCTATTAGGCACACATTGCCTGCATCCACTAAAAATTCCACCGGATCTATCCGTAACCACCACCCGTCATGGCCTTGAAATCCTTGCCCTAATGCCGAGATAGCCGCATGAGGCGGAATTTCCATGCTGCCCGTCAGCACATTAAACAACATTGCCTCACCCGGTTTTACATTACGATGTTTGGCCTTAGCCAACGTCTTGGCCACGCTCAAGTGGGCACGTGCTGCATCAAACAAGGTATTATCTGAATAACTAACATTCGGCAATGCTAATGTAATGTGCGCGTTAGAATAGTTTTTCATGTTACTGCAACAGTATCCATCTTAAACATTTGCGCCATATTCATAATTGCCTTCGATATTTTAGGCTCATCTTCGATTAAGCTAAAACGTACATATTCATCGCCGAAGGGTCCGAACCCAATACCGGGTGAAACTGAAACGCCCGCTTTAAGTAACAATTGTTTAGAAAATTCAAACGAACCTAAGTGGCGATAGGTTTCAGGAATTCTTGCCCAAACAAACATGCTCGCGCGAGGAATAGCGAATTCCCATTGGGTTTGTTGTAATCCAGCACACAGCAAATCTCTGCGTTTTTTATAAACGGCACAAATTTCTTTTATACTTTCTGGCCCACTGGTTAATGCAGTAATGGCCGCCAACTGAATAGGAGCAAACATACCGTAATCTAGATACGATTTCATTTTAGTTAAAGCGGTGATTAATCTGTCATTGCCGCACATAAAACCAACTCGCCAGCCTGGCATATTATAACTTTTCGAAAGGGTATAACATTCTACAGCCACCTCTTTTGCGCCCTTGACCTGAAGAATAGAAGGCGCCTTATAGTCATCAAAGACTATATCAGCATACGCTAGATCATGTAGCACCCAAATACCGTACTGCTTAGCTAATGCGATAATTTCCTCAAAAAACGACACTTCAACGCACTGGGTGGTGGGATTGGAAGGAAAGTTTAGGACTAAAATTTTAGGTATCGGATTGCTGCCTTCAATTGCAACTTTAATTTTGTTGAAGATATCTTGCTGATTTCCCATCAAAGATACATGCTTAACTTCAGCTCCTGCAATAATAAAGGCATAGGTATGGATTGGATAAGCAGGACTCGGCACGAGGGCTATATCTCCAGGACCCGTAATGGCTAAAGCCAGATGCGCAATCCCTTCCTTCGAACCAATGGTTACAATAGCTTCCTTCTCCGGGTCTAGCTCTGCCTGATAATGCTGCTGGTACCAATCACAAATAGCGGTGCGCAGAGGCGCGATACCTTTTGATAAAGAATACCGATGGTTTTCAGGCTTTTTTGCAGCCTCGATGAGAGTATCAACAATATGGGGAGGCGTCGGTAAATCAGGATTACCCATGCCAAAATCTAAAATTTCCTCGCCGCGTGATTCGGCTTCTGCCTTCATGTCAGCCAAGCCATTGAAGATGTATTGTGGTAGTAACTTAATACGATAAAACTCGTTCATGTTATATTCTGCCTGTTCCGGAAAATACATTATAGTGTAGATCACTGTAGCTGCAGTTGTAATATATACTTATAAAAAGAGTAAAATAGTAATCATTTTTGCTATTTTATTCAAAAAATATTGAATTGTACCTACATGCCGTTAGCAATCAAAATATTAGGGTAAAAAGATGCTTTTGACCAAAGATCACAATCACGGTGATTATGAAATTCGCTCCTACCAAGTAGGTGAGATCAAAATCAACGACCAAACGTATAGCAAAAGTCTTATTGTGGGAGCGCACCAGTTAGAAAATTGGACTCCCCAATGCTTCCAGCAACTTACACCGCAAGATTTTGAAAAAATATTAGATTTTAAACCTAATATAGTCTTAGTAGGCACCGGCGAAAAACTCCTCTTCCCCGAGGCAAAGCTACTTCGTTCCCTCTATGAACATCAAGTGGGTGTCGAAATCATGGCCACTCACGCTGCCTGTCGAACCTTTAATGTTTTAATGTCTGAGGGCAGAAATGTGGTAGCAGCTTTGTTAATACTCTAAGAGATGTGAGAGGTTACTTCGATGAAAAAAAAATTAAGATTTGCCATGGCGCAGTTAGACTTTCTTGTCGGTGACGTTGAAGGCAATATGGAAAAAATAATTGATTACTCCCTTCGCGCCAAAAATGATTTACAAGCAGATTTAGTGATTTTTCCAGAACTCGCTTTGACAGGCTACCCTCCAGAAGATCTACTCTTTCGTCAGGCAATTTATGAACGCACCGAGCAGGCTCTCAAATCCATATTGCAGCAAGTGAAAGGAATTGACGTGATATTGGGTTACCCCGAAAAAAAAGGCGAGGATCGGTTCAATGCTGCTTGTTTAATTCAAGGGGGTGAAATTACCGCTACCTATTACAAAGCTTGTCTTCCCAATTACAGTGTTTTTGATGAAGTACGCTATTTTACAGCCGGCGATCAGCCCTTAGTGGTTAATTATCATGGATTATCACTGGGGATCATTATTTGTGAAGATTTGTGGCATAAAAAACCACTTGAAAAAACGGTAGCTGAAGGGGCGAATTTTATTATTAGTTTAAATGCCTCGCCGTTTGACAGTAAAAAACATGAAGCAAGATTAGCAATGCTCCAAGGTAGAGCGAGAGAAAGTCTTGTTCCCATCCTTTATTTAAATTGTGTGGGTGGGCAAGATGAACTCGTTTTTGACGGAGGTTCGTTAGTGTTAAGTTCTGATGGAGTGATTCATCAACGAGGACCTTTTTACAAAGAACAACTTATCCCTGTAGACATTACTTATGAACCTGGCACGCATGATATAACCATCTCCGATCAGCCCATTTTAAAATTACTCAGCCAAGAAGAACGTATTTATGGTGCGCTCGTTTGTGGTGTTCGAGACTATATTGAAAAAAATAATTTCCCCAGTGCCATTGTGGGATTATCAGGCGGAATTGATTCGGCCCTCACTTTAGCAATTGCTGTTGATGCCATCGGTGCCGATCGAGTGTCAGGAATTTTAATGCCATCGAGATATACCTCTGAGATGAGTAATGAAGATGCACTTAAACAAGCCGCATTAATGAATGTAAAAACCTCTACTATTCCTATTGAAGAAATGTTCAACAATTTTGTAACAACGCTAACGGCTGAATTTCAAGGGCCCCCTAATAGTGTGACACAGCAAAATCTTCAAGCCAGATGCCGTGGCCTCATTTTAATGGGCATCTCTAACAATTGCGGTGCATTAGTTTTGTCGACAGGCAATAAAAGCGAAATCTCCGTTGGATACTGTACTTTGTATGGAGATATGGTGGGTGGTTTCTCTGTGCTAAAAGATATTCCTAAAACCTTGGTGTATCAATTGGCCAATTACCGAAATAAAATTCAACCTGTCATTCCAGAGCGAGTAATAACAAGAGAACCTTCCGCCGAATTAGCCCCTAACCAAAAAGACCAAGATACCTTGCCACCCTACTCCATTCTTGATCAAATCTTAGAGCTTTATGTTGAGCAAGATGAAAGTGTTAAAACTATTGTGGCGAAAGGGTTTGATGAAGGAGTGGTCAAAAAAGTCGTGTTGCTGGTAGATAAGAGTGAATATAAGCGCCGCCAAGCCCCTCCCGGGGTTCGGGTTACCCGTCGCGCCTTTGGGAGAGATAGACGCTATCCCATTACCTCCGGCTATCACAAATCCTTAAAATAGCACTATAGCCACTAGAGGCACGCGTCCATATTCGGCTGAATTTCAATGAAAATTAAAAAGAAAACTGCTCACATACTTTAGTATGCTGCGCTTTTTCTTTTTAATTTTCATTGAAATTCAGCGCAAATCTGAACGTTTTTGCTATTTTATAGATTAGCGCTGAACACTTAGAAGCGTGATGACACAATTCAAATTTTAAGAATCTCTGCTCCAGCTACAAGGTGTAGCCACTGATGCTACAAACGCTTGGTTTCGTTTGGATAATTCACCTTAAGTACTTCTAAAGCATCATTGGCTAACTCATCATCCCCGAGGGCGCGATAGGACTTAACCATAATTACTAATGCCGTAGGAACCTGAGGGGTACCCGGTAAATGCTGAACAATATAACTGGCTCTATTAGCGGCAGCTACATAAGCATGGCGATTGAAATAGAACTCTGCAATTTGCAGTTCATGCCGAGCGAGTAAATTTTTTATATGGACCATTCGTTTTTGGGCATCGGCTGCATAAATGCAGCTGGGATACAACTGAAGTAGTCTTTGAAAATCCACAAATGCATGTGACAAACTGGCGAGATCACGTTTTGCTGGGTCACAAGGAAATGCGTTATAAATCCAGCTAATATTTCGATCCATGTTCACCACTCCCCGCAAATAATAAACGTAGGCGATTTTGGGACTCATGGGATAGAGACGAATATATCGATCTGAAGCCGCAATAGCAGAGTCAGGATCGCCTGCCTTGTAATAGGCATAGATTAAATCAACTTGGGTTTGCTCTGCTCTCGGGTCAAAGGGATATAACGCATCGAAGGCTTCAAACTCTGCCACGGCTTCCTTAAAATGCTTTTTAGAAAGTGAGCGCTCTCCCTTAACAAAAATCTCTTGAGGAGGTTTACCCTTATACGCCTCAGAGCCAGTAGGAGGAGCCGCGCATCCTGCTAAATAAAAAAGCACGAATACTAAAATTATCCATTTGTCGTTTTTCATTTTTAATCTTATGAGTTAAATTACAGGTTCGGAATTATAAACAATATGTAGTTATCTTGGTCAATACTTAAATACCATAAATTATGAATCAAATACATCTTAACAATATCATTAGCGACGACCTAGCGGGTTTTCGCCTAGATCAAGCACTCGCAAAATTATTTCCCCAATTTTCCCGTTCCCAGCTACAGCAATGGATTGAGAAGGGAGGAGTGACAGTAAATCAAAAAAAAATCATCAAAAGTAAGGATCGCGTTTATCCCGGGCAGAAGGTCGAATTAAATGTGACCCTTGAAAATAGAGAAGAATGGACAGCAGAAGCCCTCCCCTTGGATATTGTTTTTGAAGATGAATCTTTATTAGTCATCAATAAGCCCCCTGGCCTGGTAGTGCATCCTGGAGCAGGTAACCTACGCTCTACCCTGGTTAATGCTCTCCTTTACTACGATACTGAATTACAAAAGCTGCCCCGAGCAGGGTTGATCCATAGGTTAGATAAGGATACGTCGGGCTTGCTCTTAATTGCGCGAAATTTAACGGCTTTTCACCATCTATCACAGCAAATGCAACAGAGAACGATCCACCGCTCTTATGCAGCTATCGTAGAGGGATCCCCAAAACTCATGGATACTATTAACCTGGCCATTGGACGCCACCCCACGCAACGTACCAAAATGTCGGTTTTAATGCATGGTGGTAGATCGGCTGTGACGCATTTTAAAGTGTTAGAAAAGTTTTTAACGCATGCCTATTTAGATATAGAACTCGAGACAGGAAGAACGCATCAAATCCGGGTCCATATGGCTTATATTAATCACCCTATTTTAGGGGATCCAGTTTATGGCAAGTCTCACCGGTATGATCGATTAAGTGAGGAACTATCTCAACAAATAGCAGATTTCAAACGGCAAGCCCTGCATGCTAAAAAAATCAGCTTTCGACACCCTGTCACTGAGGAATTAGTTACCCTTGAGTCTAACTTGCCCGATGACTTAGAAAATTTATTGCAGGCTTTTAGAAAATATAATGCAACTAGCCTATAAAAATTATAATTTTTTTGTTAAAATCAGATATTTTATGTGGAAGATAAAATAAAATTATGCAATTTATTAAACCAGACTGGCCGGCACCGAGCAATGTATATGCCTACTCTACGACTCGACAACATGGAGAAAGTGACGCCGCTTTTAGTAGCTTTAACCTCGCGGATCATGTGGGTGATGAACCTCAGCACGTAGCAGATAATAGGTTATTGCTTGCTAAACATTTAAACTTGCCAGCGGAGCCTATCTGGCTAAATCAAATCCACAGCAATAAGGTGTTGCGGCTAACAGAAGCGCAAGAAACAAAACCTATAGGTGATGCTACTATTACTGATGCCCTAGATACGGTTTGCGCCATTATGACGGCAGATTGTCTGCCTATATTAATTTGTGATAGAAAAGGCACCCAAGTATCCGCTATTCATGCAGGATGGCGTGGCTTGGCAACGAGTATTATCGAGAATACTATTGATGAAATGAAGGAAGACCCCTCACAGCTACTCGCTTGGTTAGGCCCAGCAATTGGCCCCCAAGCATTTGAGGTATCCAGGGACGTATTAGAATCATTTACACCCTTAGGAGAGCCAACGAATGAGGCGTTCAAACCTAAACCAGGCGTCTCCGATAAATGGCTTGCTAATATATTCTTATTAGCGAAACAAAGGTTGCAGGCACTGGGGTTAACGTCTATTTATGGAGGAGAATTTTGCACTTATTCGGATCAAAAAAACTTTTACTCTTATCGACGTGATCATGGTATAACTGGCCGAATGGCCACATTAATTTGGTTGAGCGCTTAAAATGTTGAGGAAACTTACGATGACAAAAAATTTATGTAGAATGCTGGCGGGGATATTTTTGAGCTTGATAGTAATCAACTCTGTTTCAGCTAAAGTACCGCCGATGTTGCATGGCAAGGCTGACAATCCTGAATTAGCCAATATGCTTCAAAAAATAATGCCCGCTGTTGTCAACATCACTGCGCAAGGAGATGCACCTATGCAGGCTGCCAGCGCTCAAAGACAGCGAGGAGGCGACGCAAATCCTTACAATCCCTTTCCTCGCTTTCAAGCGGTTGGATCCGGCGTGGTTGTCGATGCTGCGAACGGGTACATTGTCACCAATGCACATGTAATACGTCATGCTGATGTATTAATTGTGTCACTAAGTGACGGTCGTCGTTTAAAGGCCAGAAAAATTGGTGAAGACCCCGCTACTGATATAGCCGTTTTACAAGTCTATGCTAAATATCTTGAAGCCATCCCTCTTGCAAACTCGAATGCTGTCAAAGTCGGTGACTTTGTTGCGGCCATTGGCAACCCTTTTGGACTACAACAAACTGTTACCTCTGGTATGGTCAGCGCGTTAAATCGTAGCGTGGGCATTGAAGGGCCGCTCGGCTATGAAAATTTCATTCAGACAGATGCTTCAATTAATCCAGGTAATTCTGGTGGAGCTTTAGTCGATATAGAAGGAAAGTTAGTGGGTATAAACACTGCGATTCTCGCCCCCCTCGGTGGCAATATCGGTATTGGTTTTGCTATTCCCAGCAACATGGTCACAAACGTGGCTGCTCAATTAATAAAATATGGCAAAGTGCAACGAGGCGTTTTAGGAATTATGGTCCAAGATCTAACGCCTGATTTAGCTGATGCTTTTAAAGTGCATGATGCCCGAGGCGCTTTAGTTACCCTGGTTACGCCGGATTCTTCCGCTCAAAAAGTAGGTTTAAAAGCTAAAGATGTCGTCCAATCTATTAATAATGAAACAATTACTAATGCCGCCCAGCTTCGCAGTATTGTCGGAACATTACCTGTTGGCAGTAAATTGAATGTGGTTGCATTACGTAATAAAGAGCGTCTTAATTTTAATGCAGTGATTCAAGATCTTCCCAAAAATGACCTTACCGATCGCAAACCATTGCTTTCAGGCGTAAGACTTAATAATTTTGTGCAACTAGATCCTCAAATTGGGACAGTTAAAGGCGTGTTAGTCCTCCAGGTTGATGACTCCAGCAATGCATGGCTTGCTGGCCTAAGACCTGCTGATGTTATTCTTACTGCCAATGAACAACCTGTAACGGACATTGACCAACTGGTTAAGCTAGCCACACAATCCACCGATCAATTATTATTAAAAGTTAGACGTTCAAACGGAATGATCTACGTAGTGATAACTTAACTAAATAGACACCTTGTAGCCCGGATGTAGCGCAGCGAAATCCGGGACTTCCCCTGAATTACACCGCTGTTTCATACAGAATACTGAAGGCTCCCTGTATTATCAAAATCTGACCCATGCTCTTCTGGTTGGCTCTTGCCCGATAAACTAAATCTTCTCTCACGTGGATTCGAATCCGCTGCAGGAACTCTCCGATAACCCAAAGCCTCTCCTCCCCGCCCCTCTTCCTTACTAAATAAACCCTTGAGAGAATTGGTAAATTTAAAATTATATTTTTTATCAATGATTTCAAATATTTTAATAGCGAGCACAACCACAACGGTGGCTATCAGAATAGCCGAAGGGATAATACCCAAACTTAATACCCCGAGAGTACTCAAAGTACTGATCAACGCTAATGCAGTAACCCCCATTGAAAAAGTGAAATATGTCGCGCCAAAAGCAACCTTATGCTGGGCAGCACTAATTTCTTTCTTCTCTCCGCGGAGTTTAGCTTGCTGAAGCTTATGATACTTTTGAGTGAGCTCTATACCCGAAATTACGCAGACAGTAGCAGGAATCAGAACCGAGGCGACTGCTGCCGCTAGACTGAATCCAACCCCCGTAAAAATTAACAAACAACTGGAGAAAGCAATACCAAAACTGCCCGCTCCTATCTTGGCCTGATTCGAACGCATTAGGAATATATTTTTTTGAAGCTTACGTTTAGCTTTTCTAAAGCCTGAGACACCCTCTGCTATTTCTAAAGGGAAAACCAGAAAACCTGCGGCCCCTAACAATATGGAACCTATTGATCCATAGGCTTTAGGTAAGGTATTTTTTAACAGAAAGGGAATGTCATCGAGAACACAGATTGCCTTCTGGCTCAACTTACTACAATTTTTAACAAAATGTTTAACGCTAGACGCCTTGTTATATTCCTGGGGATTGTGCATCTTACTTTCCTCTTTATTTTCGTAGGGATCATAGCTGCATATTCTCTAGATGTAAATGATAATTGTTCTCATTATAGGAGGAGGATAATACATGGAGGATAGAGGAGTAGCGCCTGGTTAGACGGGGTTATCTATATCTACAAAGTGATGGATAAGATTAAATTTTTGGCTGAGATGCTCTCCAAGCGCCTTCACACCATAGCGTTCTGTAGCGTGATGACCTGCGGCATAAAAGTGAATATTATTTTCCTTAGCCAGATGGAAAGTCCTTTCTGAAACCTCTCCCGTAAGATAAGCATCGATATTTTGATCAATTGCCTGTGATAAATAATCCTGAGCACCCCCCGTACACCACGCGACTGTTTCAATAGAGCGATCATTACTTTCAATGTGTAATGGGGTACGCAAAAGTTTTCTTGCAATCAGCTCTGAAAATAACTCTCCGGATAATGCCCGGGGTAATCTGCCTTTGTAACCTAGATTTAAACCAGGTTCGACTTCAAAAGTTTCAATATTTTCTAATCCCAGAAGCTGACCCAGCTGAATATTGTTGCCATAGAGCGGGTGGGCATCTAAAGGTAGATGGTAGGCCAGTAAATTGATTTCATTTAGAAGTAATGCTTTGATGCGCCGGTATTTCATGCCAACTATTGAGGGAGATTCATTCTTCCAAAAAAAACCATGATGTACCAGGAGGGCATCCGCTTGCAACTCAATAGCGGCTTCAATCAGTGCTTGACTAGCGCTGACTCCCGTTACCAATGTTTTTATGGTGGAATTACCTTGTACTTGCAACCCATTAGGACAGTAATCACGAAATAGTTGAGGTTGCAGTAAATCATTTAAATAATTAATAACCGTACTTAATTCAATCACTTTGATTACCTTTGTGGCCTTTGTAGCCTGGATGCAGCACAGCGAAATCCGGGGTTTTGTCACGGGAAGGCAAAAAACCCCGGATTTCGCTTGCGCTACATCCAGGCTACTTTTAGGAGGAGACTCGCTTTATTTGAGCTCCGAGCGAAGACAACTTTTCTTCGATACATTCATAGCCTCGATCAATATGATAGATACGATCTACAATGGTTTTGCCCTCTGCTACTAAACCTGCCAATACCAGGCTAGCAGATGCGCGTAAATCAGTCGCCATTACCGGCGCACCAGTTAAATTATTTACGCCTTTACAAATGGCCGTATTTCCTTGCAAGCTAATATCCGCACCCATTCTTTGCAACTCATGAACATGCATAAAACGGTTCTCAAATATATTCTCAGTGATCGTTCCGACCCCCTCGGCAATAGTATTAAGCGCCATAATTTGAGCCTGCATATCTGTTGGAAAAGCAGGGTAAGGTGCCGTTGATACACTAACCGATTTTGGTCTATTACCTGCCATATCAAGCTCAACCCAATCAGGGCCAGTGGTAATGATGGCCCCTGCTTCCCTTAATTTAATTAAGATAGATTCAAGAATTTCTGGATGGATATCTTTTATCTTGATTTTCCCACGTGTCATTGCTGCTGCGGTGAGATAAGTGCCTGCCTCTATTCGATCTGGCAACACCCGATAATGACCGCCCGATAATTGCTCAACCCCCATGATGACGATGGTATCAGTACCTGCCCCTTGAATATCAGCTCCCAGCGAATTAAGAAAATTAGCAAGATCCCTGACTTCGGGCTCTCTAGCGGCATTTTTAAGAATGGTTTGCCCATCCGCCAAGGCCGCAGCCATCATCAAATTTTCAGTGCCGGTAACCGTTATGGTATCAAGAACTAGATTTGCACCCGTTAAACGTTTAGGAGCCACCGCCCTAATATAACCATTTTCTACCGTAATTTGCGCCCCCATGGCCTGCATGCCTTTGAGGTGAATATCAACAGGGCGTGAACCGATGGCGCAACCGCCAGGCAGTGAAACTTCTGCTTTTCCATAGCGAGCAAGCAGTGGGCCTAACACCAAAATCGAAGCACGCATCGTTTTTACTAACTCATAATGGGCAGCAAAATTATTAAGCGGTTGTGAGTCTACTTGAATATTCATTCGCTCATCTATCATCAATTGAGCGCCCATTCTGCCAAGCAATTCCATCGTAGTGGTAACATCTTGTAAATGAGGAACATTCGAAATAGTGACCGGTTCAGAAGCTAACAGAGACCCCGCTAAGATGGGTAATGCTGCGTTCTTCGCCCCCGAAATTCGGATTTCGCCATTTAAAGTAATGCCACCTGTTATGATTAATTTATCCATTATTTTATCTTCGTTGTGTTACACATATATTGTTCCAAAAAAGGCATTACTTCGCACACGTTCGCAATCTCTAACAACTGTGCGGGAAGATTCACAAATTCAAAGGATTTACCTTTTTGTTTTGCAAATCGTAACCAATTAAACAGAAGTGCGATTGCCGAGCTGTCAACGAAGGCAACTTTCGCAAAATCTAATCGCACTTCTTCTGTTGTTACAAATAACTCAGTACCTTTTTTGTAGAGTTGAGCTGCTGTTTCAAAATTAATTAGACCAAAAATCTTGAAATCATCTTGGTCTTTCTCAATTCTACATTCATTCATTACTATTGCGCCTTTAAACGATTCATAAGCCCAGCCAAGCCTTTTTGTTGCAAAATACTATCAAATTGAGATCGATAGCTGCTAATCATGCTAATACCTTCGACACTAAAATCATACACTTTCCAAGCGCCGCCAGATTGGACTAATCGATAACTCACAGGAATACGCTGACCTGATTTTCGAAGGACAACACTTTCCACTTGTGGTCTTGCAGCAGCGCTATCTCTCATAGGTTTGAACTCAATGGTTTCGCCATTAAAAGTAGAGAGTGGCGCTGCATAGACTTTAATAACTAAATTGGTAAATGCACGTTTAAACTCTTCGCGTTCAGCGGGAGTTGCTTTTGCCCAATATTCACGGCCCACAACAGATCGAGACATTGTTTCAAGGTCAACATGAGGTAATAGCACGCGATTGATAATACCGCCAACGACTTGTTTGTTAATATTTCCTTGATTTTTATTGAGTTCTGAGAGCATTTGATTAGAAACTTGTTTTAACATTTCTGCCGGCGCCGCATCCGCCAACGCTGTGAGCGTAGATAGTAAAAATAGAAATGATAAACAATATGCTTTAATTTTCATAAATTCCTCCTAGGTTATTAATCTTTGTTCTTCATACTAAACAACAGTTGGCCAATTAAATTTTCGAGTATTAACGCAGGATGCGTATTATTAATTACATCTCCATTTTTTAGAGCTACTTCTTCAAAGCCGGGAGTAAGTCCTACATAATTTGAACCCAACAAGCCCTCGGTTAAGATATTTGCTGAAGTATCGGTAGGAAGATTATTCTCATGTTTATTGATGAGCAACGTCACCTTTGCTTTAAAGTGTTGATTTTGTAATTCAATTTTCTCAATTTGGCCAATTTTGACGCCTGCAATTCGAACCGGAGCCCTTTCCTTGAGGGAGCCAATGTTATCGAACTCTGCCACCAAGCGATAATATTCCGAAGCCCGGCCTTGACTTAAACCACTTACTTTTAATCCTAACAATAATAAGGAAAGCAAAGCCGCTATCATAAAAAGGCCAACTGTCATTTCTACTATTTTCTTTTGCACAATTACCATCCTTCTAACATGACCGCAGTCAAAATAAAATCGAAACCCAAAATGGCTAACGATGAGAAAACCACGGTTCGGGTCGTTGCTCTACTTATGCCAGGCGCAGTGGGTTCACAATAAAACCCTTGATATACCGCAATCCACGTCACAATAAAACCAAAGACCAAACTCTTAATAATGCCGTTAACTATATCTAAACGGAAATCCACAGCGGATTGCATATTTGACCAAAAAGATCCTGCATCAATCCCCAGCCATTCTACTCCGACTAGAAAGCCGCCATAAATAGCAACAATGTTGAAAATAACCGTCAACATTGGCATGGAGATAAAACCCGCCCAGAAACGGGGGGAAATAACACGCCATAAAGGATCAACTGCCATAATTTCCATACTTGAAAGCTGTTCCGTTGCGCTCATCAAGCCAATTTCAGCCGTAAGTGCCGTACCCGCACGTCCTGCAAATAACAAAGCAGTGACCACCGGTCCAAGTTCTCTAACTACACTTAAGGCGACTAATTGACCTAGCTGTTGTTCGGCGCCGAAATGCCGCAAGGTATGATATCCCTGTAATCCCAGCACCAATCCAATGAAAAGTCCCGAAACCAAAATTACCAGTAATGATAGTACACCTACACTAAAAAGTTGTTGTACAACCAACGAAAAACTTGCTTTCAACCTCGGTCGTCGCAGTAGAGTCTTAACTAAAAAAGTGCCTGAACGCCCTAAACGAGTAAAGAATAGCACGCCTATCTGACCAAATGTTTGTATCCACATTGTCACAGTTTTAAATCCTCTTCGTAACTATTTCCTGGATAATGAAATGGAACCGTGCCATCAGGTAATCCTTCCATAAATTGATGGACATCGGGTGATTTTGAGGAGGCAATCTCTTGCGGCGTACCCTGACCAATAATTTTTCCATTAAATAAGATGTAAATATAGTCTGCAATAGAGGAAGTTTCTGCCACATCATGGGAAACAATAATAGAGGTGACTCCCAATACTTGATTAATTTTCTTAATAAGAGAGACAAGCACTCCCATTGTGATTGGATCTTGGCCTGTAAAAGGTTCATCGTACATGAGTAGGTCTGGATCAAGCGCCAAACATCTTGCTAAGGCTACTCGTCGTGACATACCTCCCGATAATTGATTGGGCTTAAGGTGGCGGGCTCCGCGCAAACCCACCGCTTGTAATTTCATAATAACTAAATCGTGAATCATTTCTTTTGGAAGGTTGGTATGTTCTCTCAATGGAAAAGCCACGTTTTCATAGACATTCAAATTGGTAAATAAAGCCCCACTTTGAAACAGAACCCCAATTCGACGCCTAAGCGCATAAAGTTCAGGGCGACTGAGTTTATGCACATCCAAACCATCCACTAAAACACTTCCAGAACGCGCCTTAAGTTGGGCGCTGATCAATTTTAAAAGAGTTGTTTTGCCTGTGCCACTTGGGCCCATTATGGCTGTTATTTTTCCACGAGGGATTTGAAGATTAATTTTATCGAAGACAACACGATCCCCAAAAGCATATGTTAAGTCATTTATTTTTATAAAATGGTCATTTTTCGTACTATGGTCCATATCACCCATTCTTTATTATCCCCGAAACAAAGTATATATTTAGCACAGCCGGTTATGGGACACAACTCCCCATTTATATAAGCTACCGAGAATAATGAATCTAGTTTATAATGCCGAACTCAAAAATAATCTACTACTCAATGTTGCAGAAGATAAATGATAAATGCGAATAATCTCTACGAGTCCGCCCGCTTAGTAATTAATATCGAGATAGATGCAATCAAAAGCTTATTAGCGAGTATAAATGATGATTTTGGTAAAGCTTGCCGTTATTTTCTTGATTGTGAAGGCCGAGTCATTGTTTTAGGTATGGGAAAATCAGGGCATATTGGAAATAAAATTGCTGCCACCTTAGCCAGCACAGGCACACCCTCTTTTTTTATACACCCAGCTGAAGCCAGCCATGGCGATATGGGCATGGTGACCAGAAAAGATGTAATTCTCGCCATTTCCAATTCTGGCGAAACCAACGAAATTTTAAATTTATTACCTTTTATCAATCACCTTGCAATACCGATGATTACTATGACAGGTAATCCATTATCCACACTAGCTCGAAAAGCGACTGTAAATATAGATATAAATGTTCCTAAGGAAGCTTGTCCGCTCGGGCTGGCCCCCACTTCTAGCACCACCGCAACGCTTGTTATGGGTGATGCTATCGCTATCGCTCTTCTAGAAGCGCGGGGGTTTACAGCAGAAAATTTTGCCTTATTTCACCCCGGCGGAAGCTTAGGCAAACGATTATTATTGAAAATTCAAGATCTGATGCGAACGGGCTCCCAATTGCCCAGCGTACTTGAAACGGCATCTATAAGAGAAGCCCTTGTTGAAATGACGCAAAAAAATTTGGGAATGACCTCGGTTGTTAGTGAACAGAATAAGTTGGTCGGCATTTATACCGATGGTGATTTAAGACGCACCCTTCATAAGAACATCAACCTGCATGAAACATCGATTAATGTTGTGATGACAAAATCATGTAAAACTATTGCCCCAAACCTACTCGCCATAGAAGCATTACAGATAATGGAAAATCATAAAATCACCTCCCTCTTAGTAGTAGATCACCACGATAACTTAGTGGGCGTAGCTCACTTACATGACTTATTAAACGCTGGATTATAAGGGTATTATAATGAATGCAGGTATCGAAACAGCTATAAAAAAAGCCAAAAACATTAAAGTCGCCATCTTTGATGTAGATGGAGTGCTAACGGATGGAAAAATTTACTTTACGAGTAGCGGTCTCGAATATAAGGCTTTTCACAGCCAAGATGGCTTAGGCATAAAAATGTTGCTTAGAGCAGGTATTGAAATTGCGATAATCACCGCACGCACTTCTGAACTAGTGCAAAGGCGGATGGACGAGCTCGGAGTTCGGCACGTTTTTCAAGGGCAGGAAAATAAAATCATCTCATACGATATCTTAAAAAACACTTTGGGCGTGAATGATGATCAAATAGCGTATGTCGGAGATGATTTAAATGACGTAGCACCCATTAAGCGTTCCGGATTCGGTATTGCGGTAGCGAATGCTTCACCTTTTGTGCATCAACATGCCGATTGGAGTACCTCACGTCAAGGTGGGTCAGGTGCAGTGAGAGAAGTTTGCGAATTTATATTGAATGCACAAGATTTATTAGCGCCTCTATGTGAGCAATATTTGTGAGTAAACGCGTTTTTTTTATCAATATTACTTTTTTTTTAGCTATTGCTATAAGTGTTTTCTCGATCAAACGCTTTATGGATAGTAGCACGGGGGAAAGAGATTTAAATAACGCAAACAGTCCAGATTCCTACATGGTGGATGCGTCTTATTTACGAACCAATGACAATGGCCAACGCGATGTCATCGTATTTAGCCCTAAGGTAACTCATTACAAAGATCAAGATACGTCCCATTTTCAAAACCCTAAAATTCAAATCTATAAAAATGGCGAAGAGTGGCATATCACATCAAGAAATGCGAAAGGCATTCAAGGAGCAAATACCCTCTATTTATATGACAACGTCAAGGTTAAGCAATTACCTTCTAAAAAAAATGGTAGCACTCTCTTATCCACTAACACGCTCACAATTTTTCCGAAACAAAATATAGTCAGCACTAAAGATTATGTCACGATTGAACAGCCTGGTCTCAAAATTAGCGCCATAGGGCTACGGGGAGATTTAAATACAGGAGACATCCAGTTGTTGTCCAAAACAAGGGGACAATATGATCCGAAACAATCACATTAGATTGGCTGTTTTAGTATTGTTCTGGTGTTTTTTTTCTACAATTTATGCCAAAGATAAGCAAGATATTATTTATTTAGAAGCGGATAATGTTAAATATGATCACAATAAAGGAATTATTAATTACGAAGGTAAAGTCCATGCCATACAGGGGTCGACCAACCTTTGGGCAGATGAAATGTCCGTTTACTACAATGGAAAACATAAAGTAGAAAAAGTAGTTGCCATTGGCAAATTAGCACAATATAAAACACTATTAAATGATAAAGATGTGTTAAAAGCATCTGCCAAAACAATTTATTATTATCCACTTGCAGAAAAAGTAGTGTTACAAGAGGACGCCATGGTGGAATATAATAGTAATCAGTTCGCAGGTCCTTACATCTTTTATGACATGAAAAAAAAGGTGATTTCTTCCCACCCCAGAAAAAATAGCCAAACTAAAATAATATTAGAGCCCATTAAACAACTGAAAACTAATTTATCATGAATATATTAACCGTAAAAAATTTAGAAAAAAATTACAAAACACGCCAAGTCGTCAAGAATGTTTCATTAGAACTTCATTCCGGAGAAGTGATTGGCTTACTCGGACCCAATGGCGCGGGAAAGACCACCAGTTTTTACATGATAGTGGGACTTATTCGTTGCAACGGTGGCACAGTGACTTTAAATGGTGAAGATATTACAGACTTACCTATGCATTTAAGGGCGCGCAAAGGTATTGGCTACCTGCCCCAAGAGTGTTCGATCTTCAGGAAGTTAACTGTTGCTGAGAATATTATGGCCATCTTAGAGTTACGTAATGATCTTTCTAAAGCAGAGCGCCTCAGTAAACTCGACAACCTTTTGACCGAGTTCCACATCAGTCATCTCCGCAATGCAATTAGCATGAGCTTGTCTGGGGGGGAAAAACGCCGCGTTGAAATTGCGCGGGCATTGGCTATGGACCCTAATTTTATCTTGTTGGACGAACCTTTCGCCGGCATAGATCCCATATCAGTCATTGATATCAAACGAATAGTACATCACCTCTGTGGACGAGGCCTGGGTATTTTGATCACAGATCATAATGTGCGAGAAACACTCGCCATCTGCCAAAAAGCCTACATTGTTAATCAAGGAGAAATAATTGCCTTTGGAACACCTACCGAAATACTCAATAACGTCTTAGTTCGCGAGGTCTATCTTGGCAACGACTTCGATTTGTAATGAACCCGCTCCTGAAATTATTGTCCATGGAACTTTCTTAAATATTTATGGGGTTGGTGTGCTTATCACGGGTGAGCCAGGTATAGGCAAAAGTGAGCTCGCTCTAGGATTAATTTCGCGTAATCATCAACTTATTGCTGATGATGCGCCCTATTTCTCTCTGGAAAACAATTGCCTCATCGGCAAAAATCCTTTAAAAAAAGTTTTTTTGTCGGTACGAGGTATCGGTTTGATTGATGTAGGGTTAATATTTGGTCAAGCTAGGGTTAAAATGGGCCACACCCTCGATCTCATTATCCACTTACAGCTGGGAGAGGCCAGCAATACCATAGCGCATTTAAAAGGGCAACATTCCATAAAAGATATTCTAGGATGCTTGATTCCTTGCGTAACAATCCCTATTATCATCCCACGCAATTTAGAGGTGCTAGTTGAAATTATTGTGAAAAAATATTTACTAGAATTAAACAAGGAAGGGGCCTCTGTGGGTAATTTTGAAGAACTTCTTCAAGAAAAAATGGAAACATTTACTTCATGAGCGTTGCGGTATTAATTATTACCCATTATGAAATTGGTCATGCACTCGTTAATGCGCTTCGAACTACCTATGGTGACAGCGTACCTTTAATTTTAGAAACGTTCGAGGTACCCTCTGACGCCGACCCCGATAAACTTCTCCCAGAATTAAATATCATTATTAAAAGACTTGACCAAGGTAACGGTGTGCTCATTTTGACAGACTTATTTGGATCAACACCCAGTAATATTGCTTATGAGTTGCAAAAAGAAAGTCATATTCGAATTGTGACAGGTTTAAATCTGCCTATGCTGATCAGGGTTATGAATTATCCGAGCCTTAGTCTCGCCGACCTGGCTGAAAAAGCAATGAAAGGTGGGCAGGCGGGTATAATTGGATCAGGGGATGTATTGAGTGATTAAACAAAAAATTATAATTGTTAATAAATTGGGGCTGCATGCAAGAGCGGCTGCGAAGCTAGTACACTTAGCCAGTCGCTTTGAAAGCGAAAGCAAGCTAGTACGAGGCGAAAAGTTTGTGAATGGCAAAAGTATCATGGGGGTCATGATGTTAGCAGCCAGCAAGGGAACAGAGATCGAGCTATGGGTGGAAGGACCCGACGAAAATCAGGCTATGACCGCCCTTTGCGAGCTTATTAATGACCGTTTCGGGGAGGGAGAGTAAACCCTGGCTCAAACGGGGGGCAATGCACGTATTTTTTGTTCAAACAAGTAACAAAATTTGCTATTATAATCAATCTCCCTTGCTGACTTTCAAACAAAAGGCCATAGCTTCGAATGAGTGATCCGAGTGACGATCTAGAACAGCATTTTTCAGAATTAACAGACACCTTAGCACCCGATTCTCCTCTTCGCGTATCTTTATACCAACACTATCAGGATAGTATGGGCGAATACGTAGTAAGCCCCATTGAAAAATTATGCGCCTTACATAACTTGTTGAATACACCAGAAAATATTGAAATCTTTACCACACTAAAAAAAAGAAAGCTCCTCGAAGATATCAATTTAGATATATTAAACGTTATTCAAATTAAAATAACACGGCAGTATCAACTTAACCCTATAGCCCCCCCTAAAGAAAAAAATAGACGTACGCGGAAAGCGGGTCTTTTTTTCGCAATTACAATCTTATGCGCCTTGGTCGCTGCATTTGATGGCGCCTCAATAGCAGAAGGACTCATAAGTTCCTTTGCGACATTTGGTAGTGGGGGGTTTTCCAGTGCTTTACTTATCCCCCTACAGCTTATTTTTGCTGGCATTTCAGTGGCCTTATTCTGCGGATTTGAACTTAGCAACATTGCCAAACCGTTAGGAATAAGTATGTTTGGCGTGAACAACCTCGTGAAAAATTATGCCAAACAATCTTTAGTCTATGCTCAAATTTTCACTCTTACTCAAGATGCGCTCATAAGTAAAAGCCTAGACCGTAATCAACTTGAGCAATTAGGTAGGAATTACAAGCTAATTAAGCAATGTTATAAAAGTCTAGACACGAAGGTGAGCCAAGTTAGATATGCACAAGAGAATCCTCCTCGCTGGAAATCTCGAGTACAGTCTGTTTATAAAATTGCAGCTGCGATTTTTTGCGGTTTATTAACTGGGTTTTTGGCCGCTAGTTTCCTTTCCTCCGCTTTACCGTGGATTCTGGGAGCTGGAGTAGCGGGAGGGCCTATCGGAATAGCTATTTCAGTTGGGTTAATTGCTTTATTTGTTATCGGGTCAGCCTTAATATATGCAAACTTCCACGGCAAAGCAGCGTCTAAAGAATTTGTAAATAAAATCTCCGGCACTCCTTCCAATTCTGTTAAGAAGATTGCTGCTAGCGATGGCGTAACAAAAGATAAAATCAGGCTGCTTGATCTGCAACTTGTACAACAGGTAGATTACAAAGAGCTCCAAGAGAAAGAACGTGTGCGAAAAATAGTGCAGCCAGAACAGCAGCTAGGTATGCAACCATTGGCTGGGAGTAAGCCCGAACGGAAGTGGGACAAGCAGCCACCGGCGGAGCCGCCCAAGCTGAGTCAAAACCCTAATAGAATGCAGTTAGGTCCTAATCCGAACATCGAGATTAAAGACCCCGTTGTGGTGAGTAGTAGCTCTACCGAGCTGAGTGTTTAATCGCTTTATTCGCCTGCTATGGTCATGCTATCGATCAATATCGAGCCGGTGTGGATGCGACTTCGCGTGTCAATATCATTGCTTACAGCCACAATATTCATGAACATCTCTTGTAGATTCCCAGCGATAGTTATTTCTTCGACAGGATATTGAATTTTTCCGTTCTCCACCCAATAGCCAAAAGCACCTCGGGAGTAATCCCCGGTGACGATATTAACCCCTTGACCGATGAGCTCTGTGACTAATAAGCCAGTATCCATATTTTTAAGCAGCTCTTCAAAAGAGAGATCACTGGTGGTTATTAATAGATTGTAGACACCCCCCGCATTACCGGTTGTTTGCATACCCAGTTTGCGCGCAGAGTAGCTGCTCAATATATAGTTTTGCAAAACGCCATCACACACAAAATCTTGTTTAAGGGTGCGCACACCTTCACCATCAAAAGGAGCACTCCCCACCGCTTTTGGAAGGTGTGGATGTTGAGTCAAACTAATATGGGAAGGAAAGACGGGCTTATTTAAGTGGTCCACTAAAAAAGAGGACTTTCGATAGATACTGCCACCACTCGTCGCACTGATATAATTGCTCAATAGAGACTTGGCGATGTCTGCGCTGAACACAACGGGTGCAGTGCGGGTGGTAAGACGTCTAGCACCTAATCGGTTGATAGTTTTTTCGCTCGCTTTTCTAGCCAAATCTTCAATTTTCTTCATATCCGCTGCGTTTCTAGCAATAGTGTAATCATAATCCCGATGCATATGACCATTCTCTTGCGCGATTAAAACACAATTAAGGCTATGTTGAGTGGTAAGGTAGGAACCGGTAAAGCCATGCGTATTAGCATACACCTGCAAAGAACGATGGCTTGAAAGTGAGGACCCTTCAGAATTAGTGATGCGGGGATTTTCCATTGCCAAGGTTTCACATTCAATTGTAAAGTCCAATGCGGCTTCAGGCGTAATTTCCCACGGATGATCTAGATTTAAATCTGGATAATCAAATGCCATCTGAGATTTTTCAGCGAGGCCAGAATAAGGATCAGAACTGGTATACTTTGCAATATTGCATGCCTTTGCGATAGTCGTATCAAGGGCGAGAGGCGACAAATCGGATGAGCTAGCCGATCCCGACTGTTGACCAAAAAAAACGGTTATGCCGATGCCTTTGTCGTGATGATGTTCTACCGTCTCTACCTGTTTCAAACGAGACGACACTGTAAATCCCGCCTCTAGACTCATGGTAACTTCTGCATGTGAAGCGCCTTGCTTTTTAGCTTTTTCGAGAATGTCAGCACTCAGGTTTTCATAATGACTTTTATCAAAAATATTCATGTGTTCCGGGTTAACCTCTCAGGATAAGCATTAATCCTCAATATTAGGATTAATGCGCACTTTCTTGTTGTTTAACTTTTTTCCTACCTGGGCTCCCATGAACCACTAATACCTCTTGATCATCAGTAATAACTTGAGGCAAATGCTCCAAGGCGACTTCAAGGACTTCATCTATCCAACGCACCGGTCGAATGTCTAAATTTTGGGTAATGTTTTTAGGAATTTCTTTTAAATCTCTTTTATTCTCGGCTGGGATAATAACGGTTTTGACTCTGCCCCGGAGCGCCGCGATTAGTTTTTCTTTTAATCCGCCGATAGGTAATACTTCACCTCGCAAGGTGATTTCCCCTGTCATTGCCACATCTGCCCTCACTGGAATCTTAGCCAGCGTTGAAACTAATGCAGTACACATGCCAATCCCTGCGCTAGGTCCATCTTTTGGAGTGGCACCTTCAGGTACATGCACGTGGAAATCATACGCATGGAAGAAATCTTCTGGTATGCCTAGTAATTTTGCTCGACTTCTAACCACTGTCATTGCCGCTTGGATAGATTCTTGCATCACATCCCCTAAACGACCGGTAAAAGTTGACTTGCCCTTGCCCGGAATTGCTACCGCCTCTATCTTGAGGAGCTCTCCTCCAAACTCGGTCCACGCCAATCCGGTGACTTGGCCCACCTGATTATCTTTGTCAATTTCACCATAGCGGAATTTCTTAACGCCTAAGTATTTTTCAATATTCTTACTCGTGACGATACGTTTTTTCATAGTTGGTTTAAGAATAATTTCTTTCACCACCTTACGTGCAATTTTAGAGATAGCGCGTTCCACACTTCTGACACCCGCTTCACGCGTATAATGTCGAATAATTTCTCTAACGGCTTGTTCTGTAATTTTGATCTCTTCTTCTTTAAGACCACTGCCTGTCTGCTGTTTTGGAATCAAATATCGTGTGGCGATATTGATTTTCTCTTCCTCGGTATATCCCGCCAACCTAATAACTTCCATACGGTCAAGCAAGGCTGGAGGTATGTCTAACGAGTTCGCTGTAGCAATGAACATCACGTCTGATAAATCGTAATCCACTTCTAAATAATGATCATTAAAAGTCGAGTTTTGTTCTGGATCGAGCACTTCGAGTAAGGCTGAAGCAGGGTCACCCCTAAAATCCATGGCCATTTTATCCACTTCATCCAACATAAACAGAGGATTACGTACTTTTACTTTGCTTAATTTTTGAATTATTTTTCCGGGCATAGAACCAATATACGTTCTTCTATGACCCCGAATTTCAGCTTCATCGCGAATCCCGCCCAAAGAGATACGTACAAATTCTCGGCCAGTAGCATTAGCAATAGATTGGCCTAAGGAGGTCTTACCCACCCCAGGAGGCCCTACGAGACACAGGATAGGTCCTTTAACTTTTTTGGCGCGTTGTTGCACAGCTAAATATTCCAGAATTCTTTCTTTAACTTTTTCAAGCCCATAATGTTCTCGTTCTAGAATATCTTCGGCTTTCTTCAAATCGTCACTAACTTTAGTACGTTTCTTCCAAGGAACGCCTAATAACCAATCAAGATAATTCCGAGAAACAGTAGCCTCTGCTGACATAGGAGGCATCATTCGAAGCTTATTAAGTTCTGCCATCGCCTTATCTTTGGCTTCAGCAGACATGCCGGCTTTATCAATTTTTTCTTTAAGTTGATCGATATCGGTGCCGCCACCCATCTCATCAATCTCACCAAGTTCTTTTTGAATCGCCTTCATTTTTTCATTGAGATAATATTCGCGCTGACTTTTTTCCATCTGCTTCTTAACGCGATTTTGTATTTTTTTCTCAATTTGCAACAGATCCATCTCAGCTTCTAGATAAGCTAAAACAAGCTCCAAGCGTTCTAAGATAGAGGTGGATTCTAATATTTTTTGTTTATCGACAATTTTGAGGGGAACATGCGCTGCGATAGTATCCGCTAGCCGAGCCGGATCATCAATGCTGGAAAGTGAGGTCAAAATCTCAGGAGGTATCCGTTTATTGAGTTTCACGTATTGTTCAAACTGCATTAGCAATGAGCGAATAACAACTTCCATGTCGCTCTGCGGCCCTGAGATATCCTTCATAAATTGAATATCAGCATTATAAAAATCTTCTTCCTCCGTAAAGCGGATAATATGGGCACGTTTATTGCCCTCTACCAATACTTTTACAGTTCCATCAGGAAGCTTTAATAGCTGTAAAACAGTTGAAATAGTTCCCACTTCATAGAAGTCTTCAATGGTGGGCTCGTCTACGCTGGGGTCTTTTTGTGCCACTAAAAAAATTTGTTTACCATCATTCATCGCAGAATCTAAGGCCTTAATTGACTTAGGCCTACCCACAAATAATGGAATTACCATATGAGGATATACTACAACATCACGCAATGGTAAAACGGGCATATTTGAAAGTGTTTTCTTGTCGCTCATAATTTTAATCTTCTCTTTTTTAGGCTATACCTTACCACTTAATCAGAAGCAGCTCTCGATGGTTCCTTATTCTCATATATTAGTATAGGAGCTGATTCTGCATTTATGACAGAATCATCAATTACAACTTTGCTCAACCCTTGAATGGACGGCAATTCATACATGATATCTAATAAAACATTTTCAAGGATAGATCGCAGGCCACGGGCTCCAGCTTTACGAGAAAGGGATTTTTTCGCTATGGCGCGGAGTGCCGAATCTCTAAATTCAATATCCACCTGCTCCATCGAAAATAATTTTGAATATTGCTTAGTAAGGGCATTTTTAGGTTCAGTTAGCACGCGGATTAAGGCTTCTTCATCAAGCTCTTCGAGAGTCGCTAGTACAGGTAAACGACCGATGAATTCAGGAATCAAGCCAAATTTAATCAAATCTTCTGGTTCTACACTACGCAGTAAATCACCGGTCTTTCTTTCTTCCTTACTTTTGACTTCAGCAGAAAAGCCAATACCACCCTTCTCGGTTCTTTCTCGGATAATTCTATCTAGATCAGCAAAAGCTCCTCCACAGATGAACAGAATATTCTTCGTATTCACATGTAAAAATTCTTGTTGTGGGTGCTTTCGACCTCCCTGCGGGGGGATACTGGCAACAGTCCCTTCAATCAATTTTAAAAGAGCCTGCTGAACTCCTTCACCCGAAACGTCACGGGTTATGGAAGGATTATCAGATTTGCGTGAAATCTTGTCGATTTCGTCAATGTAGACAATACCAATTTGAGCTTTTTCAACATCATAATCACATTTTTGCAAAAGCTTTTGGATTATATTTTCAACATCTTCCCCAACATACCCTGCTTCGGTAAGGGTAGTGGCATCTGCAATCGCAAAGGGTACATTTAATACTCTGGCGAGTGTTTCTGCTAATAACGTCTTGCCTGAACCCGTAGGCCCTATCAATAAAATATTACTTTTACTCAACTCAACATCGTTATCGTCATTCGCATTGGATTCGATGCGTTTATAATGATTATAAACTGCAACTGAAAGCGCTTTTTTAGCAAAGGATTGACCTATAACGTATTCGTCAAGCGCAGTTTTGATTTTTTGCGGTGTGGGCAACTTGTTTTGAGCTTCGGGAATCTGTTTGGTGAGCTCTTCTTCGCGGATAATGTCGTTACATAGCTCGACACATTCATCACATACATATACAGAAGGTCCAGCAATCAGCTTTCGGACTTCATGCTGACTTTTGCCGCAAAATGAGCAGTAAAGAACCTTGTTTTCGTCGGTCATTAGCCCTACCTCGTAAATTCAACCACTACATATATGTGGGTAGTAAGTTACTATTTCAATTATAGATAATAAATTAATTATGAGATGCGGGAGTGATTGTCATCCCTTATCCTCAACCTCAGCGGTTTTGGAGCTCGAAGTGCCGGGAATATTGACTCGGTTGGTAATCACCTTATCTATTAAACCATAGGCTACCGCGGATTCAGGCGACATAAAGTTGTCTCGATCAGTATCTTTGCGAATTTGCTCAATGGGTTTGCCGGTATGCATTGCCAAAATTGCATTTAATGTTTCGGCGATTCGAAGGGTTTCTTTTGCGTGGATTTGGATATCAGTGCCTTGACCTTGATAGCCACCTAAGACTTGGTGAATCATCACCGTTGAATGGGGCAGACAATAACGCTTGCCTTTAGCGCCTGAAGCAAGCACTAGTGCTCCAGCACTCGCAGCATGCCCAATACAAAGTGTACTGACGTCAGGCTTAATGAATTGCATAGTATCGTAAATAGCTAAGCCCGCTGTTACTACACCACCTGGAGAATTAATATAAAGGTTAATGTCCTTATCTGGGTTTTCAGATTCTAAGAATAATAATTGAGCGATAATTAGATTGGCCATATGCTGCTCAATTTCACCTACGAGAAAGATCACGCGTTCTTTGAGAAGGCGGGAATATATATCATAGGCACGTTCGCCACGAGCTGTCTGCTCGACTACCATAGGGACCAATTGATTAATCATCTTCACCTCTTTGCATACCTACATTCATTAACTCTTCGAACGAAACGGGTTTATCGACGACTTTAACTACCTCTAAGATTTTATCTATGGCCTGCTCTTCTAAAACCATGCCTTCAACTTCAGCTAAAGCTTCCTTATTGCCATAGTACCAATTAACAATTTCATGAGGATGATGATAGCCAGAAGCAATTTGATCTACTCTATCTCTTACTTTAGCAGCATCTACCTTCAATTGGTTGTCCTGTATCCACTGTGATAAAAGAAGACCTAGGATCACATTTTTACGTGCCTGATCTTCGAAATGTTCCCGCGGCATTAGTGGGCCTTCTTTCTGCCCAGTTTGAGCTGAAAGCTGCTTTTGCATCATTTTTTGTAAACGTTTGATTTCTTCTTCAACGGCTGCTTGGGGCACATCGATTTCATTCTTTGCTAACATTTTGTCTATGATTTGAACCTTAACCTTGTCACGTATGCGACGCTCAAGCTCATTTTCTAGGTTCTGACGAACTTCAGTTTGTAAACCCTCTAAAGAGCCATTAGAAACTCCTAAATCAGCCGCAAAGGCATCATTAAGGTCAGGAAGCTCAGCTTCCATGACTTTGTTAATTTTCACTGCAAACTTTGCCGGCTTGCTGGCATATTGTTTAGCATGATAATCCTCTGGAAATACAACCTCGGCTTCAACCGCGTCGCCTGCTTTTGCCCCTAAAATAGGCTCTTCAAAACCAGGTATCATCATTTTGCTACCTAATTCTAATCGGAAATCTTTTGCAGAGCCTCCTTCAAAGGCTAAATTATCAATGAATCCTTCGAAATCAATAACAACTAGATCTCCTGGGGCTGCAGCACGATCAACCTCTTTCCAGTTAATGTTTTGTTTACGAAGCTTTTCGATAACATCAGTTACATGTGCTTCATCGATCTTTGTTGCAGGTTTTTCAATAGTTATATCCTCGATGTCGAGTTTAATCTCAGGAAAAACCTCGAAACTGGCTTCATATTGCAGTGGAGCATTGACTTCAATGTTTTTTAATTCAATTTGAGGTGTACCTGCAGGGTAGAGGTTTTGCTCTTTGAAGGCCTGTTGCAACGTCTGCCATAAGATATCTTGTATGACTTCTTGACGCACAGCTGGGCCATATTCCCTTTCAACCACTGTTTTAGGAACCTTCCCCTGTCTAAAACCTTTTCTTGTGACTGTTTTGGCTAGATCTTTAATGCGTTTGTCGACTTCTTCTTGAACTTGCTGTTGGGGAACAGTGACTTTAATTTTGCGTGATAAACCACTCAAGTTTTCAACTTCTGACTGCATTTAATTTCCTCTTATTGAACAATTGCAAATGGTGCGAGAGGAGAGACTCGAACTCTCACAGGTTACCCCACTGGAACCTAAATCCAGCGCGTCTGCCATTTCGCCACTCTCGCATAAAACGGATAAAACAAAAGGTATCTTGAGGCTGATCCTTAATTTGTAATTACAAAGAGTAATTCACTTAATTTTAGTATATATTTCAATGGGTACTCCCCCGAACTTCTAAGAATAATATTCTTATTAAATGTTGACAAGGAATTAAGTGAAATCACTGTCACTGGTCAATTAATGATCACCCCTTTTCAAGGACGCGGGAGAGGACTCCAAACGACCCTCTTCAGATCCATGAGGGCTATGAAGCACTTTTTCAAACTCACTAATCATCCCGTGAGGATATCTTTTTCCATTCACATAGATCAATAAATTTTCATCTTTATGGTGTAAGTACATAGCCGCATGCTTAGCCAACCTCTGATTACCCTTGATTGAAATACGCTGCTTGTGAGTAGACATAAAATCATCGACCATTTTGACAACCAGCTTTTGTTCTTCTGGAGTGTAACCATGCTGCCTAGCAAATACCTGTTCTGATGCCTTGATGGTGTTTAAATAATCAGGAGTGCGGTGGTAATGAACTCGTTCTTTAGACTTCAAATATACCAGGCTCGTGCCTTCTACTGCTACAGGTGTTTCAATAGGGTCTACAATCGGGTCAGCACTCGATCGAAAACCATCGTGCTTTTTCAGCTCTAAAACATCTTCAAACTGTTCATTTCTATGCAGAGGTTCGACTAGATGGGTTTGCTGCAGATAAGCTTGATTCATTAATTCCTCAAATTTTGTAATCTTTTTAGACGAAATCTCTGAATGTTTAAAAACCGGCATAAAAGTTTCTGCCGTGTGAAGGGTTTTTCGCAGCTGCTCTAACAATTCGAAATGGCTCAATTTCGTTGTTTCAGGATGCTCTATCTGCTGCAATATGGAATTAATTTCTTTACTAAAATGCAACAGAAATTTCTTAATGGAATTATTAAAATACTTTTTGAGATGATTAAGCTTTTTGATAGCTTGCTGAAAAGGCTTACTTGTCGGGTAGAAATAAGGGTAGCTGGTTGCAAAATAATTTAATTGTTTAATAGTCTGAGAAAGCTCTAATAAGCGCGAGCTATTTTTTTCCATGGTTTCAACATCAGTTGCTGCATTAATGACTGCCACACTATCGCGCAAACTATCAATATTATGAGGGGTAAATTGTACCTGAATAACATCCAACAATTTTTCTTTCTGCAGAAACTGATACCGAACTAAAGCCTGTAATACATTAAACTGTTCTTTATTAACTTTAACCGCTCTCGTCTTAAGCGTGGATTCAACAAATCCATTGAGTGTATGCAACTGTAAGTTAGGATCATTCAACAATTCGTTAAGACGCGTCTTAGCATGCTTATAGTTTTCCAAATACTCTTTGCTTTTTTGATCATAGGCTCCCGTGCCTTGGGGAAATTGTTTGGCAATTTCGTTAATGCGGTCCACATACAACTCTTGTTTCAATGCCTTGTTAATTGCATCTATTACCGCATGTGGCATCTTACATTTTGTCAACGTACGAAATGTAGTAGTTACTTCACTTCTCTCCGGGAGTCTGGTGTTAAGAGCTAATGTGTCTAATGCTGATGCTGCAGTCGCCCTTTGAGGATAATCCACCTCTAACAAACTGAAAATGGTGTCATATAATTCGGGAGGAATTTTATGTGCAGAAGTGTTTTTAATTTTTTGTAACTCATTTCTGAAGTAGCCGAATAGATCTTGCTTTTCATCATCTGAAAGATATCTGACACTTCGCAATATCCCCTGCCCTGCTTTTATACAGCCACACAATTCTAGTAAAGTAAGCCCCACCCGCCAATTATCCAACCCTTTCATATAATCAATTTGCTCATAGATAGGATTATTGGTCATAGTTAAATGATGTAACTCCGGAGAACAAAAAAGGGTATCGATCATAGCTGAGACTTGAAATTCTTCATTTGCATTAAAGTCCGCCGGCCTCGCGATGTAGCCACCTCCAAAATCAGATACGTAAATATTGCCGTCATTATTAATCAATAAATTACTTGCTTTAAAATCGCGATGAAACATTTGAGTGTTTTGCATTTGAGTAAATGTTGAGAGAATAATTGAAGCGGTGTAAATAAGTATTCTATTTCGTTCTGGGCCGTCTAGATATTTCAAAAGTGATTTTAACTGTAAACCAGAGCCCAGTGTGGCAAGAGGCATAAATTGATAGATTTTATGTCCACCCTTAGAGGAAGGAGCATCCAATATGCCGAGCGGCGCCATCACATTTGGAATATTTTGTTTAATCAGTTCACGGCCATAACAATATTCTCGAAACGTACTTTGAATCTCCATTTCTTTGCCGGGTTCCCACTTGGTTTTTTTTACAGCAAGAAATTGACCATTACACCTTGCTAAACGTACCCTTCCAAAATTTCCTTCTCCAAATACAAGCCGACCATTGGGACCGATAGGGAGGACCCCCGCAGGGAGGTGGAGTGATTTTAGTACTTCTTTTTGATTCGCTTGAGTACGAAGATTGCTCCATAATTCAAAAGTGGTTCCTTCAGGCGCAATGAGCCTAGAGTGACCAATTTCAAAGGGACCAAAAGTAACCTTGCTTTTTCGAGTTGCAGCCATAGTACATCACCTATTTATTAGACACAGTATACTCCACCTATTCTCAATAAGTATTATGAAAAGCTTAAATAGGCGGTCTATTTAGGATAATATTTTTGTAGGCGGAGGGGTATATGAGATTGACTCACCATTGCGTTATCTTGTGGTTTTTCCTTGATTCCGCTTTGCTGCATCAAGGCTACTGTTTCTATAGAGTTGCCTTGAGGCCCCCAGTCATTTAATCCCTTTCTCGTCAACTTGAGGGCAAAGGGATCTATAATAAAATTAAAAGGAGACAATCATGATTAGAGGGATTTTATTTTTAGTGGGCGCCTTTTTTACTGTTAATGGCTTTGCTGATTCGTTATATCAAGCTGACGTAGGCGGCTATTCTAGCGGCGCTGGTGTGGGGTTAGGTGTGGGTGTAGGAAGTGCAGGCGTCCCTTATACTGCTCAAAGTGGCGTCCCGGTATATGGTGGTTATGGGCCCACTCCAGGGGCGGTCAGATCAGCCATCCCCTATGATAACTTCACCTATCCTTATGGGTCAGACTGTTGTGGCTGTAACCGCTGCAATAATTGTGAAACAGGGTATGGGGATCGCCGTTAGGCTTAAGATGAAATTAAAGCGTTGCAATAGTAATATATCCAGGGGTTTTTGCTCTTGTTTAATAAAAAACATCGGTTTACTATGGTATTTTTATTAGAAATATAATATGAACAGATCACAACATTAGGAAGAGATATATGAAGAGAAAAAATATTTATGTAGTAGCTACTGGATTATTTTTCCTAATTAGTAGCTTTTTGAGCTTATCAGCTTTCGCACAAAAACCTATTACCTCTCTGAAAGAAAACACCCAAGTTCTATTTATTCAAGTGGCTAATGCAGGCGAACTCGTGCCAAATAAAAATGAAGCCGGATCGTATCGGTTGACGTTAAAAAATGTTGATCCCTTCACCAGTTATTTTACCGATCGCCCCAATCGCGTCACTGGGATAGTGCCTACTCAGGAATTTGTATCTATGTGGCAAAATCGTGATATTCAATCTAGCCCACCGAATGTGGCGATAGAAACGTCTGACCTCAAAAATGGCCACAAAATAAATCGTGTATTTGTGCTCTCTAACCCTGTTTATGATGCACAAAAACAGGAAATCACTTACAGCGCTAAATCGCTCTCGAAGGAACGCACCCATAAGCCGATCTCAATGGGATACACCGTTTTATTTATTGATGATTTTCATTGGCACGGTAACAAATTTGGCTAATATGATACTCATCAGGGGAGACCAGCTCCCCTGATTATTCCCTCTTTATCCAGTTACATTCATACTTAAAGGTAGATACGTCATGTATAACGCTATTGAGCAAATTGATACTATAGCCCCCGAAATAATACCCTCACAAGCCCATGTGGAAATTGAGGAAATTGATTCCTCAGCCCCTCCAATAGTACCCTCACAAACCCTTATAGAAAGAGCCAAAACTCGCGGCAAGCAGTTCAAAAACTATGTCATTAATCCATTTATTGCTGGTGCAACTGGTGCATCTCTAGGTTACTCCATTTATCTAACCATAGTGGCAGACCCAGGCAATGAAAGTAAGCTAGGTTATATTCTGGTTGTGAGCGCAGGTGTGGCGGGAACAACTTTAGAGATACTCAATAGAAAACAGATCATCAATGACAATCATTATCATAATTTTCTTTCTGTAGTTGAAGCGCTAGCAGGTTCCACAGTGGCCACATTATCTATGCAAAGTTCCCAAAAGCCTAATCAGACTACCGTCGCACTCGGCTTAGGGTCTACCTTGCTATTAACGACCAGTAAGTCCTTACTTAATGTTTTTAGAGATCATGCATTTTTTCATAAAAGACCGGCCAAATATCTTATCCAATATCCTGCAGAAACAATTTACGACGTGCTTGCAGGCGTCGGTTTAGCCAGTTCGACATCTGGACTCCTAACAGGACTAGGGCTAAAAATTCCTGCTGAAGTTTATCTTGCCCTTCAGATTGGTTTTAGTATTACCAGCGTATTAGCGAATCTTCCCGTCACTCAGGCAAATGATGACAATAAAGTCGTGTGCTTTACCCCTGCTTCCTTTGTCCGCGCAGTGATGTTTGCCCTCGCAGTGGGGGTATTTTTGCCCACGCTACTCTTTGATTGGGTAACCGATATTGAGGATTCTACTGACATTAAGGATAGTGTGTTTTATTCCATTATTTGTTATGCCCTGGCACAGGCATTGCTGGTCGGTGCAAAAAAATTCCATGACGACCATAGCCACTCTATGTCGACAACAAGGGAGAATTTAGAGAAACAGCCACTTCTTACAAATTCAACCACCTCAACAAGAGGCGCTGCTTTCAATGTAGGCAGCAAAAATAGAAACGCTTTCTTTAGTCAACCACAATTAAGTAATAGCAACTTTGAGTACCGTGAATTAGAGGGCCATCATTCCGGAGATGAGGAGGAAGTTCGATATAGTTCTGAAAATGGGATTCAATTTGCTGGATCGGACTCTGAAGAAGATAGCAGTGACTCAGAGCCATCTGGTCCTAAATAATAGAAGCAGAGAAAATGAAATCAAGAGATTGCTCTCTTGATTTCATTTTCTTAAATACTATGCAGAAACTTGGCCTGTTTGCATATTAATAGTAACGTCTTTTTGATTACCTTTGTTATCTATTACGGTAACTTTGTATGCATCGTTATCCATAGTAACAGAAACTACAGAAGCGCCATTTTTCTCAAGTTTTTTTACCGCTTGAGCTACTGGAACTTCGCTAGGAGTCTTCTTCTGGTCTGCCGTTAAGCCGGATGTGCCATTAACTTCTAAAGTTTGCTTTTCACCATGTTTATCAATTGCTTCAACTTTATATTGATTGTCATCTTTGTTGTATTCAGCGCTTTTAACGATATAACCTGCTTTTTGTAATTGTTGCAGCAGATTAGACATGCTCATTGCCTTAGCCTTAGCAGCTGCGTTGGCATCAGTTGAAGCAGTCGTTGTTGACGTTGTGGTGGTGGTTTGATCAGCCGCAAAAATTGGTTGAGAGAAGGCTGAAACTAAAGAAGCGATAGCAAGAAAACGAACTAATTTTTTCATATTGAATTCCCTTTACTGTTTGGTAATTAGATTGCAAATTATAAACTAGAAAATTTCTAGCGTCATTAAGTTTTTAGTAATATCACGACTCGAATGGAGGCATCTTCTACCGAGAGCAGCAGATTTAAAGCCTCCCCTCCATCGCGTAGAGGGGGGTTACTAACTTATTTCAGACATTTTCTTTAAAAGCGGCTTTATCTGGCGTTTGTAGTCATTGTATTTTATTAAAGCTACTTGGACGGCCGGCCTTTTTTCTGCAAGTGTCTTTGCGGCCAAATAACCTATGTAGTAACCGCTTCGTGGTTCAAAAGGTTTGCTAGCGCCGCCATCAGCAGAAAAATATTTATTGTATTTACGTTCATTATGACTGTTCCAATCTTTCAAAATATCATGAATGATCGCTTTTTTGTTTGCTTGGAATTTTAAAAATTGCGAATTATCCTTGGTGAAATAGGAGATATATTTCCAATCAGAATAGCCAGGGTAGACAAGTGAAGAGGCATAAGTGGCCCAACCTTCACTGTATAAATTGCCGGCAATCATGTCGGAATTTGAATGATCAACTTCAATCTGATGTTGAAGAACATGGAATAGCTCATGAGCAAGTACGATTTTCAAGTCATCATTCGAGTACTTGACCATTTCGCGCAAATTTAATGCCACAACGGGCCTGCTGATATTGTCTCCCGTCGTCACTGCATCGGTTTCTGAAACAGAGGTAGACAATACGACATCCGCATTTATTTTCATGCCAAAAAGATGCTGAGTTCTCTCTTGAACTTCGCTGACTATGGTGCGTATCTCTGGAACCTTTTTCTCGTACGCTGCAACCAGTTCAGGTAAGTCGGCTACATAGCTTTTAAATAATGTTTCGATACGGGGATCACGCGGAATAGGATGACCATCAAAAAAAATACTGCATATTTCGGGTACCGTTACCAACTCATATTTGAGAATAAAATTTTTCTTTGACTCAAAACTGTTGGTTTTCAAGGCGCGGTAGTCTTTTATAAATTGCGACGTGTAATCTCGAACATGAATATTTGCAGATACTGCATTGGAAAAAAGAATAGAGGTAACTGAAAATAGTACAATTTTCATTATTAGTTTCATTGGCAACACTCATTTTATTAATTAGAAAAGACGGGGAAAAGCGAATCCATGCAGTAGAGGCATTCTAACTAGATTAATGAGAAAAGTCCAATTTGGCCTTTATTTGTAGGATTAAATGGCTTACAGGTATATTTAGTGGTTTATTTAAAATGATCTTTAAGGGTAAATCCGTTAATGATTTAGATCTTTTTGGGTTTCCTTGATTTCATCAAGGCTACATTTAAATGATCTTCAGTTTTGTCAGTATTTTTTGAAGATACTCTTTAGATGGGGGGGGCCGAATTTATAAACAACCATTACGAAAATTGCGCTGATTAAACTACCTGCTGTTACTAAAATTATACACGCCTCCCAAAAAGTTAATGCCACCATTGACCAAACATTTTGTAACAACCAAACACCCACTAAGCAAATCACAAAAGTTGCCAGGTTCATTAACAAGGTTTGATAAGTAAAAAATTTACCTCCCGAATGATAGGGAGAGCCATGATAACCTTTGCGATGAAAATATTTTTTGATGGAAAAATAATTAATCCAAAAATCCATACTCGTCGCAATGCCAAAAGATATTCCAATGCCAACAACTCCAAAGCGAGGCACCAAATAAATGTTAAGTAAGGTATTAACAATTAAATATAAGAAAGCGTTATACACTATTTGACGAGTGCCATCTAAAGCGAACAAAGTATTCAAAAGAATCTTATTTCCTGACGCTAAGATTATTCCCGTTGAGTAGGCACAAATTGCAATACTATTGTTAATCGAATCAAAAAAAGTAATCTTGCCATGTTGAAATAACACAACATAGAATGGAAAAATAAGAAGCGCAAAACAAAGGGTGGTAAAAGAAGCTAACCAAAAAGAGGTACGTAAACCTTCTATCAGGAGTCGGGAGAAATTAGTGTCATCGTTCTTTGCAAGCGTCGCTAATAAAGCAGGTAATGCGGCAAATCCTGTAGCGACACCGAACAAACCAATGGGCACTTGAATGATGGTTACTGCTGTCACGATGTAAGTTAGAAAACCCGTGCCTATTTGAGTGGCAAAATAGGTATTTATGCTCAATGCAATCACCATTGCCCCTTGCCCTATAGCACGAGGGGTCATCTGGATAAGAATTTTTCTAAGCGGTTTGTAATTTAACCAGACTTTGGGATTTAAATTTGGCAGGGGAATCAAGTGTAGTTTAAATAAGGGCAGCATTTGATAAAGCATTTGCAACACAGCACCTAATAATGCCCCAAAGGCTAAACCATAAATACCTAAAATGCCAAAAGACTTCAGTAACGGAGCAAAAAGGAGTGCGCCGCAGATCATTCCCACGCTTAGAAATATAGAACCATTCATTGCACGAAATGTTTTTTGATGCACTCCAAGAATAGCCATTATGACTGCATTTACCATGGTGAGTGGCAGATAAAAAATTAAAAATTTGAAGAGGTCAGATGAAACGCTTAACGCACCGGTGATTTTAAAATTTGAATCAGTGATAAGATTAATTATTTGCTCTGAAAAAATCATTGCTATGACCGCAATGAGCAGAGTAACTACTCCAAAGAAACCTAATACTATAGAGATCAATGTCTGTTCGCTCTTTAATCCTTTTTGTTTTTCCGCAACTAATGCCGTCATAAAAGCAGCGGATAGCGCTCCATCGGCAAATAAATCTCTCAAGCTATTAGGTAGACGAAAGGCCGCATTGAATGCATCAAGTGCAGTCGCCGCACCAAAACTAGCATTCACAATTATCGTGCGCACAACACCTGAAGCTCTTGAAAATAAGACGCCTGCCATCGCAGCAAAACTTGACTGGGTAATATTCTCGGAGGCTTTTTTGGTGGCGTCCATCAGATTCCTATTTTAGTTTTGTGCAATACTCATCGCCTACCATTCTGGAGTCTTTTATAGACCATTTTCCTTTTAGATCTCCATTGGGTAGCACTCTATATGTCACCACACCCGGGGCATTGAGATGTGTCGGTGTCCAAAACACACTTGAGATGACATTATCTTGTAGAATTGCTGTCCCGTAAAACACCAAATTTTTATTGATCCAGGTAAACAAATAGGTTTCACCCGTTTTGGTAACCACCGTGGGCTCATCAAACGTGGAATGATTTAGAAAGTCATTACCCTGACATCGATAATGCCCCGTAAGGTCGATGGAATTAGCGTGGACGTTCAAAGCAGAGAATAAGATTAATAATGAAATAAATTTTTTCATAACAAAGTATATAAGTAGTTCAATAAGGGGCATACCTTAACATGGCATCCAGCTAGATGCCATCCCTGCCTGGGACCTAGATTAGATCCCGCAATCAAGTCGCGGGACGACGTGGAGAGGGTGTAGCGAGACGAGTGGAAGAGTATAGCGGAACGCGTCTATGTAATATGCCTATCCAAGTATGCATGCAGTCATAGCCATCTAGAGTTGAATCAATAATCAACAAGCAGTTACGGTGTGGATTAAGATAATTTTTTTGGTAATGGGTAGAACAAATTTCGGCTATATTTAAGCAGTTTTAATGAAAATAAAGTACAATTAGCCCTATTATATATAGAATACTTACTAGATGGACAACGGTTTGATCAGAATTCATAAGTTTTCTCCTACGAATGTTACGCAGCGGCAATAGCTAATTGAAGTTACTAATGTGCAGTGGTAAATATTTAAACATAACAACAATTATAGCTCAAAATTCTTAAGGAATTATTAATAATTAATAATACACCATCAAGATTTTTTTCTATTTAAAGCCCCTTGCTGTACACTATTCTTACTCATTTTTCTGAGTTTCACTTTTCATTATAATAATAGGAACGCTATATGAGAATCCGATCAAACGAAATGAGACGCGAACAAATTGAAACCCAGCTCAGACAATTACAAATGGAAGCCGAGCATATATATACACTGCCAAATGCAACCATTGAACAAATTCAGCAAACATCTCAACAGCAATTTGCTCTATTAGTTCTTAAATTTGGGGCGTTAAACACACCGACTATTATATATAAAGTCTTATCTCAGCAAGGTCTTACAGTAGGGGAAGTAGAAGCGACCGCTCAATTAAACAAGATGATTTTTATTCCCAATGGAACTGTCTTCGAGTCTAGGTGGAATTATAAAAATAATCATGCCTCAGCCTTGGTGATCTTAACGTTATTGACCCAGCTTCAGTGTCATTACTCTCACATCCTCAGTAGCTCTCCTCAGGAAGCTAAAAAGATTGAGTGGATTCCTAAGTGGTCTAAGGATCAAGCAAAAAATATTGAAGAAAAATTGATTTATAAGAATGCTCCCAAGCCTTCTTATCGCTCTGCACAAAATATTTTAATTTTACTGGTGTGTCTGTATTATGTTTTGTACGAAGAATCAAACTTCAGTTTACTCAAAAAATTAACCTTTTATTTCGGCGCTCTGGCTGCTATTTCAGCTTTAAGTGAAAAATATATCATTCATCCTCTCGATAAATATTTGACCTTTCGTACTGAAAAAGAAAAATACGGTGCGGCACATGTAAGGATTACAGATTTAATTAAACAAGTAATGAATTATAATGAGAATAGCACTGCAATTGAGGATCCTTCTTATAGCCCTGTTAACGTAGTTTAAGTGTCAACAGGTTCGCACCCTCGTAGTGCAGCAAAGGAACGGTGGGTTAGACAAAATACTCAATTACGAACTACACTATACTAGTAAACATCCACATAGGAGGTGTCATATGGATCATTATCAAGGTTTTTTTGGCTTAATAGTTCTTATTTTAGATATCTGGGCAATTGTGAATGTAGTCGCTAGTAACAATGGCGTCTTAAGCAAGGTAGTCTGGGTGTTTGTGATTCTTATATTACCTATCCTTGGCTTCTTGATCTGGTTGATTTTCGGCCCCAGAAGAATCAGATAAGGGACTGTAAGTAGCTGCTCATAACTAAAATTTACCCTTCTCAAGAAGGGTAAATATTTTGTAACGACTCAGCAGTAATTTAGAAGCTTTTGCGCCCCGAGCTATTTGCTTCTATCTAAGGGCTAGATCGCTTTCACCCAAATCACTCTGTTTAGTTGCATCAACTGTTCGCGCATTAATGACCGTAGTCACACACGAATCAGACCACACGTTAAGGGAAGTTTCAATCATATCGATCAGGCTATAAAAAGGCAGTATAACCCCCATAAGCGCAATCGGAATATTCATGCTCGATAACAAACTAGCACTTAAAAAGAAACACCCCATCGGCACCCCGGCATTGCCAATCGCAGCGATGGTTGCGATGAAAATCCAGACTATCATTTTTCCGAAGGTTATTTCTATACCGTGGTTCTGCATTAAATAGATAACCGTTGCAAAGATAAACGCAGCGCAGCCATTCATATTAATGCTGGTGCAAAGTGGCAGCACTAATCTGCTGACTCTTGCATTGATGTTAAGATTTTTTTCGGCGGTTTCAATAGTAATCGGTAATGTCCCTGCGGAAGACTTGGAAAAGAAGGCCACAGATAAGGCGGGCATCATTTTGCGCAGCGTTTCAAAAGGTCTTATATTATTTAAGCGCAGCCAGAGGGGTAGCACAATCAGACCTTGAACAAGATTCGCTAATACCACTACCGCTAAATATTGCCCAATTCCCCCTATATTCATTCCTTCGCGCAATTGCACCACCGTTGCAGTGATAAAGCCGTAAAGACCCAGCGGTATTATTGTTACTACCCATTTAGTAATAACTAAAAAAACGCCATGAATTCCTTTGAAAAACTGGGTGATGGTATTACGTGGGCCTTCTTCCGGAATATAACGGATCGCTATCCCTATAATTATCCCCACCAACAGCACCGCCATTACTTGATAATCGATAAAAGGGGCAAATATATTTGCGGGAATAAGTGAAGCTAGGTGTTGAAAATAATTAGTGCTACTCGCACTCACTACCGGAATGGATGTGGTCCGATTTATATTAGCAGGATTAATGAGGAGGTATAAAAGGCAACTCACTGTCGCTGCGATGATCGTGGTAGAAAGGGTGTATAGAATTATTCGTTGCCAGATTTTTTTCATTACTCCTTCAGCTCGATAACTGGAGAGAGTGACGATAAGTGACAAGGCTATTATCGGTAAACTAATACAGCGAAATATCCGAATAAAGATATCTGAAATTGCCAGGCCAAAATTTTTAAATAGCGAGATATCAGATAAGCCACTTGCTATCCCCAGTACAATCATTAACGTGTACAATGTGAATGTATTCAAAAATCGTTGCTTAGACTTATTTGCTGTGCACATTTTTCACCCTTAATTACGGTTCTCTCAGAGCCGCCCCCTTACAATCCCGCAAAAGAGAATTGAGCTCTCTTGAATAGTTAGATATGATACTTTTCCTGTAATTATTCAGCATCAATTTCGAATTGACAAGAACGTCCCTATTTGGCTGAACTGTTACCTTTTTCTCGAATAAGAAGTAGCACAATATAACATCAATGGATTGAGATAGATGAAAAAAATTACTCTGTTTTTAGCTACTTTTGCCTTAAGCCTTAGTGCCTACGGGGCATTACCTACTGGCTCCGGTGAATTCGAAGTGGATATGCCACTCTTTAATAGGGCATTTGAATTTGGCGCCCGAGCGCTATTCATTAAAACCTCCGCCCCTGAAGTAGACTATGCGTTGCTATTCCCTTCTCCGACCTCTAGAAGCGATGGTCGCTATAAAAGTTCCAGACCCAGCTATGATTTTGGTTACAAATTGTATCTAGGCTACTTTATACCGTGCTCGGGTAATGATATTAGACTTACCTACAGTGACTTTGAACAAAAAGATAGAAGCCATTCTGGGGCGCCTGAAGGTTTCGTTAATCCCCCGAATCCCCGACAATTTCAGGTTCCCGTGCGGGCATTTGTTCCGGGAATCATAGGCGATGTCATCGTCAGCGATGGCGGCGGCCCTGTAGAAACATTTCCGGGTGGACTCGTGTTTGATCCTGCGATAGTCGAAGCAACAGGTTCGGCCATTGAAGGCGATGTAAAAAATACTATTCGGCAAGGTTCTATTGACTTAGATGCTGGCCAATTTATTAATATAGATAACTTTATTCGTCTACGATTTTTTGGCGGATTACGTTATTCGCGTTTAAAAAATAATTTCAATACTACCTTTGTTATTGGCAATTTAACCGCCTCTGAGAGTACGCTTTCAGGTCCTTTTATAGGCACCATTGAACCTTTTACGGTCTCTGGGCTTTCGACAATTACGTTAGCAAGTCAATCGCAATTGCTAGAAAGTATTCGACAAACTAGTACCTATAATGGCATCGGTCCTCGGATGGGGGGGGAAGGCGCATTTCATATTGGGGGAGGTTTCGGTTTAGTAGGAAGTCTTTCTACAGCGATGTTAATTGGCAAACAACAAAGTGCTTTATCAAAAACCACCACAGGTGAACTTGCGCTTGCACTCGCTGGGATTACGACAGTGACAGAGGGGACGCCCGGATTTGACATCTCTATTGATGACTTGACCCCTCCAATCGGGAGTGTATTTACTACCTCTATAAACGAGATTCAAGATTTTGAATTTGATCGCACTACTAGAATTGTACCTAACTTAGAAGCAAATATAGGAATTAATTACACCATTCAATTAGAACATTGTAGAACAGTCACTATAGAAGTAGGTTATTACGTTAATCATTTTTTTAATGCAGTAGATCGATTAGCTGCAACAGCTACCAACCCTTCTTCTGGACCTCTCACTGACGACTCTCCGATTGTTCCGGTAGGGGTCCGGACCCGCCACACGATCGATGCTAGTTTTGCAGGGCCTTATTTGGAAATTGAAGCAACATTGTAATACTGTTGACGGCGAAGCGCTTAATAAGCGCTAATTTATGCAACAAAATGTAAAGAACAAAGGGTTTTTAATTCGTTTAAACTATTTATCTTGTTAGATGCATTAATTAAATCAACTTTGGTGCGAAGTCCTCTTGCATAATACTTCACTAATTTACGTGCTTGAATAATTGCAAATCGTTCGCTACCACAGAACGTAATTAAATTCTCTACATGTTCTAAAAAAATCGCTCCTATTTCTGGATAGGTAGGCATGTGGAATTTTTCTTGGTTAACCTCAGCAATTAATTTTTTGATCAGCCAGGGTTGACCCACCCCCGCACGTGCAATCATGACACCCGCACAGCCGGTAGCAAACATTTTCTGAAGTGAAACTGCACAGCTAATATCACCATTGCCAATTACAGGTATTTTTAAATTTTCTACGAAAAATTTTATTTCATCATAACGACAGGGAATGTCGTAATTTTCAGTCCAATGGCGTCCGTGGACTATGAGGAAATCCGCGCCTGCGTCAGTAACTACTTTGGCGATCTGTGCGTTAAATTTTTCATCACTGTCACCTGCCACTCGTATTTTAATTGAGACTGGAACGGTAGTATTTGATTTTAAGGCAACGATTAATTTAAATAACTGTATTGGATTTGCGAGCAAACTCGAACCCACGCCTTTGCGACGAATTTTTTTGACTGGACAGCCGCAATTCAAATCGATCAAATCAGCTCCCGCATCCGTGGCCATTTTGGCGGCTTGCGCTAATTCATCAGGATCGTTTCCTGAAAGCTGAAAACAGACGGGACCTTCGCCAGGATTTTTTTGGATATAGCGTTTTGATAAATGAGGTTGATGGATTAACGCTTTAGAAGAAATCATTTCTGTACAAGTAAAAGTGGGCCGGCTATGTTGCCAGGTGAGTAAGCGAAAGGGAGCGTTACTGTATCCTGCTAGAGGGCCTTGAATAAGATTAATGGGAAATTCGTGGTTTCCGAGGCGGAGAGGTTTTATCAAGTTTTGAGTCATAGTTTAAAATTTATTTGGTTTTAGTGAGTAATCTATCTAAACAATTTGCAAATGCTTGAATCTCTTTCGCACTTAATTTTGCAGGACCACCCGTTCTAACCCCACTACTACGTAGCTGTTCGTTGAAGTCACGAATTGAAAGACGTTGTTTAATATTATTAATTGAATATAACTCACCGCGCGGGTTAAGTGCAATCCCGCCCTTCTCTACGACTGCATCAGCCAATGGAATATCCGCCGTGATGACTAAATCTCCGGGTTCCATTTGTTTGACAATTTCTTTATCAGCAACGTCAAAGCCAGCTGACACACGCATTTTTTTTATGAATGGGGACGCAGGAATTTGCAAAAATTGATTCGACACTAGCACTACCAAGGTTTGAGTGCGCCCCGCTGCTTTGTAGAGAATATTCTTGACCATTAAAGGACAAGCATCTGCATCTACCCATATTTTAATTGTCATGGAACCAGAAACTCCTTAATGACGGCGAATGGCGCTCGGGGTCTAGACATCTCATACATTGTTCGACAAGTCGGGGGAATTAGACTTTCACTCCAATCGACTGCTTTAATTCCTTTACTACTTTTGCAGTTTCCGTCTCAGATGGCTTGCTAGCGCCTGTTGTAAAGAATAAGAATTTTTTCACATTACGTGGTGTGAATAAAGGCGCCGCATCATTCAATCCACCAAGTATTCCTCGTTGCTCTAGCACATTCCCACTAGCCAGGTCACTCAGAAGTTTATCTATGTGCCCTAGTTTCATAACGGATTCAGCGTCCTGCTTCTTAGATAAAATCTTTTTGCGGTTCACTAAAGCATAAAGAGCGCTTACATATTTTTTGAAATGCGGGCTATCTCCATTGCTGTGCTCAAGTTCCTGTAACGGTGTTCGACCCTTTGCATTCTTGATATAAAAAAGGTCATAAAAATTAGCAGTCGCCATTAATGAATTGAATGATTGGATATTGCCACTTCTACATATTATATGTAATGGCGTATCACCATTATTATCTTTTAAGTGACAATCTGCGCCCTTATCCACTAATGTTTTAATGATTTTATATCGCTTCGAAATAGCAGCACAATGAAGTGCTGTATTATTAAACTTATCAACAGCATTCATTTGATCATTTGCAGCAGGTAGATTGCTAATAAGCTTTACCAACTCCAAATTACCTGAAATACACGCATAATGTAGCGGAGTACGACGAAACACTTTATCGGGAGATAAAACTTGGTCATCTCCGATCTTGAATTCAAAATCATAATCGCGCATACAAATATAATGCAGAGGTAAGCACCCATCATAATCTTCAATTGTCAAACATCTCTGCATTAATGGCTGATTTATTAAAGTTTCGATATCCCGGATATTTTTCATGTGCATAAAGGCGTAATGTAAGGCGGTTTTTCCATATAATGCATCAGGCTGAGCGCCTGCTTTAAGTTCCTTCTGGTTTTCAAGAAGCGGTACGAAGTCGGTTTGCTCACTGCAGGCTTTGTGAAGTGAACTATAGCCATGACAATGATAAGCTGGTGAATTTTGTATATTTTCTGACCGTGACCGAATGACTTTCTCCAGTTCTTTTAAATGATGCGAAACATATTCATATTGTGCAGCCCACATTCTCGCTTCGATTATCAAGCTTAGTTTGCGATTGATGTCCACCGTATGAATAATGGGATAAAGATAATTTTCTAGAAAAAATTGTTTGTCCGCAGACCCGAATGTTGCATCAGCCTCATGTATAACATTTGAATATATGGATTTAAATTTACTGCTAGCAAGCACCGCGTTCGAGGGAATTTGACCCTTCCACAGCAAATCATCAATAATTGTTCGCTTGAAAAAAGAATCTGGTTTACGCATGATATCACTTAAAAATGTACCGCCCTCTAATTGATTACTTTGCAGGGCAAGGCCAGGAACATTTAAATTATTGAAGCGTGAGAATATCTCATTGAAAACAGCATAGTTACCGGTTTTATAAGCCAACAATAACAAATCATCGTTCTCTACCGCGGCAAACATTTGTTGAGTAGAACGCGACGCTAATCTATCCAGTAAAATTTTAGCCTTATCCGCCTTTTTTTGAATAACCGCGATTTTTACTAAACTTCCGCCTTCAGCGTTTACAAGATTTACTTCTTTATTTTGAGCCAGTAATTCCAGTATTTTTAGACTTTGTGGAGTTTGGTCTTGGCATGCGAGCGTTATAAGAGTAGAGCCACCCTCTGGCCAAGGGAGATTCAACCCCGGAACATCAAAATTGGTAACAGCGGATAATAATAATTCAAAAGCTGCAGGGTTAGAGTTAGTTTGAGCATGTAAAAGTAAATTTGGCAATGCTTCCTTGAATTCAGCATTGCCCCGCATAGTAGAAATTAAACCTCTCACACACATCGGCTGATTATTTTTTATGGCATACTCGAGTAATGGCTTAACTTTCGCAAAGTCAAACTTTTCATTTAGATAAGCAAATAACCCCGCTTTCTCCCACCGAGCAAAATAAAAATCAGCGAGAAAATCCTCGCTTTGCAAAATTTTTTCCAAATTGTTATCGTAAAATTGCGCTCTCTCATCAGCATCAGTAATCATTTTTTTGGCAAGCACAAAAAATACTGATTGACTGTTATCAAAAGCTATCTGCAAGAGTAGCTGCTTCGCATTATTCGATGGAAATTCATTCTTTGTTTCATTTTGTTTAAGAAGAAATTTAACTGCAGCTGGCTCATCAGATAAACATGCTTGAGTCAGCAATGTTTGGCCAGCGTACACTGCATCCAGAGATTTTTCTGCTTGGAGAGCATATTCAATAAATACTTCGAATGAAGCATAATTTGCCTTAGCACTCGTAAAATAAATAAATAATTTTTCTAGAACCTCACTTCGTTTAGTCTTATCTTCAATGGCCTCAATAAGAGCCTTAATCAATTCATCATCGCCTTTCTCAGCGGCAACTTGAATTAAGCTTTTATTTTCGGGAGGTACGCTTATATTAGCGGTGCTCATATCAAATATTTTTTTGTCAATCAGCACTTTTATATGATTTTTTTTCTTATTTAAGCATGCATCGACGAGGAAGCTTACATTGTCCAGGCTCTCAACCGGTTTATATAGATATTGGTTATCTGAAATATAATGCAAGATGGTGCCAAAGTCTTGGGCACTACTTGTATATGCGCGCAACAATAAATCTTTAGCTATGCGTTCTTTTTCTGCGGGGGAATTAATTGCACTAAATAAGGTTACAAAAACTCTTTGCCGACAAAGAATAGGTGCGCCATCGGGATTTAGACCTAGCTGTGTAGGGGCGTCGAATGTAACCGTCCAAACAGATTCACCTTTTGTATTAAGTGAGTTTAGATTTATGCCATGATAAATTAGTGCTTGTACATGCTCAAAGCGCCCTTTGCGACAGGCTTCAGTTAATAGTGTTAGCCCTTGGGAGTTAGGTTTATGTAGGCCAGGTGTCTTTAAATCCGCTACAGCCAAAGCCTCTTGGAAATGCTGGAGATTATAATTGTTGTAAATATCGATTAGGTCTTTTTTATGCTTGGATTTCAGCGTGGCTTTTTGCTCTACATCAGCGTAATGTTCTTCGATGAGTTTCTTAGATATTTTAACTATCTTTTCAATCTTTTCAATTGGTTTGAAATTTTCATCGTATTTTATACTTTTGGAGACTACTTTAACGCCTTTATAGTGTTTTAAAATAAAATGGAATTTGTTTTCATAAGAGGCAGACTTGCCTATACTCGTCAAATATTGAGTTGCAGCTATATCTGCTCGAGCCATGACGGTGTCGAGATCAGCAAAGGTTTCAAGTTTAGTTGCCCATTCTAAGGCAGGCTTTATTCTAGCCTCGACACATCCGGTATTGTAAATCTCTGACAAGAATTCTGAGACTCGATCATGTTGTTTTGCTCGACTATACGCACCGACAAAACTTTCCACCAAGTTATTCAGTTGGTGCTTAGCACCAACATTTTTCTGCTGCTCTTCGGGCTTAGGAGTATAACCTTCATTAGATCGAATTTGCTTCCAAAGATTACCCAGCGACTCGGAAGTATGTTTTTCGCGGATCACCTTGATTTCTTTATTTTTCAGGAGGAAATCTTTAATTTGCGCTAGAGTTTCTTTATCTATGTTAAGTTTTGTTGCTTGGCCTGTTTCACTAATTTTATATAGCGTTGTGGAGTTTCTAGTTAGGAGATAACAATTACCATAATAATTTTCTAACGTTTCTTGTGAAGGTAAATCTCGTATCAGGTGAAGATCATAACCATCCCAATTTCCATGATACCCAAGATGTATCATGCCAATTGATTGACCCGCCCCCCCTTTGTCTCTCACGTTATAATTAGAATTTGTTAGTCTACAGGAATTCTGAAACCTATCGAATTCCAAAAACAAAGAATTTGATTCATCGGGCTGTTCATTCTGTTGTTTAATATGCTCAAGCACACCAAGTGTATAGGAAATTAAACTTCTATTTGAAACATTTTTATTATGGCCCTTAGTAATTTCATCTTTAACTTCCTCAAAGGTCATTGCATCCCCTTGCTGACGCTGAACATTCGTATTACAAGTAGTAGTTGATCTTATAGCGTCTATCGTACGAAGGACGCCAGGGTCTTTCTTGTTTGAATCTTTATACTTCTGCATAAAAAATTTCAATGTGGCGGCTGCATTCGAATCCAACTCTGTTTCTAAAGGCAACCCAGCCTTTTTATGAGCCAAAAGTTTATTAATGATTCTAAGAAGCTCGGGTTTAAAGAAGCGATGTTTTCTTTGTAAAATATCTCTACACTGTTGTAATAATCCATAAGTGAGTGGTTGATTCTGGAATTTTTCTAAATTACTCTCAAAGCAATAGATTTTCTTGGCATGTTGAGTAATCTTGCTTTGCACATATTTGCTACATCCCATAAAGTCCGGATGAGCCGTTATTTGAGCGTATTCAGGATTACGTTTTATGAAATCTTCGTAACGATTCTGAGTTTCTTTTTCTAAATGAGCGAACCCTCTAACATCGACATAGGTATTATCAGGGAATAATTTATCCTTGTATTGACTTAAAAAGGCCTCAGCTAATCTCTCAAATATTATGGGTTTTAATTCTAGGCTTCTAATCGAGTGCTTAATATCATCATCAAATTTTTCGGAGAAATTCGGTGCTAATTTGTCTTTATGATTAGCATAGGTGGGACTAAATTTTTTGAATTGTGAAAATTTTTCTTCTAGTATGTCTTCGTAAGCTTGCAAACGTATAGTGGCAATCCTAGCGCTTGGCAACAATTCTTTAGCAAATTTAGAACGCTGGAATTCCGCAGCGATTGACGAAAAGCTGGAATCATACTCGGCCTGATTCTTTTGTGATTCAAAATCATACTCACCACAATAAATATAGTCCTCTTCGTTCGGAAAGATTGCCAGCTCTTTTTTTTCCTCTTTTAAAGCTGATTCCCACTCGAATCGAACAAGAACGCAAGACACCACCATCTCTTGCTCTCTATGCCTAAAATTTTCTGCATTCAATCTAAGCGCTAGAGGATCGATAAAAAGTTTCTCATCTCTAAAATCAAAGAAAGTATTTTTTTCGGGATCAATAAAACTATTAATAATATCTTGTGCAGTTTGGAGATTGCAAATTCCGCAGTCGGAGCCATTAAATTGTTGCACAATATCTAATGCCACAACATCACATCCTGGAATGGCTTTGGCAAACGCTTGCGCCGATTCTTGAAGTGTTTGAGTCTTATATTTACTATGAGGAGCAGGGTCAACTAGAACTACTGTAGTTCGCCCAGAGGGCCACTTATGGATAAAATTTAGAACATAATGATGTGCTTTATGATAGATACCAATATAAGATTGACAACCTCTCGCTTTTATTGAGTCGGAAATAAATTCAGAGCCAGGCTCGGACTGTATAGGTAAGAAAGTAATCGGAGGAAGGTCAGTCGCTTGAGATTTTTCTGCTTCATAAGATTCTTTGAGAATTATTAAACCAAGGTTAATATCTTTTTCCGTTAGAAGATAACCCTCAGCCTGCTTGATATTCTTGAACTGTCGCGGCTTAGGCGTTGATACTAATTCAAAGGTTTTATTTCTTTCGCGCCACGCTTTACAAAATCTAAACATATCATAATTAATTAGGGCACTAAATCGATTACCCTGGAAATTTCCTGCCTCTTGAGCGATAGCTAAATTCACCGCATTAAGATTGCAATCTCTCAAACTTTCTGCATAGGCATTCTCGAGGGCACGGTATGCAAATTTATTGTCTTTTGATAAATAGCGGGCATATAATTTGCTGCTCCATCCCATGACTTTTGGCTTAAATCTGTCTAGATGTTTTCTTAATTCAGCCAATTGTGCAGTCAAATAGGGATAATTTTGCGACATTTTGCAAAAAGGGACAGGGTCTATCTTATCGAGTTCACGTACATCTAATAGAGCTGCTTTTGCCTTATCGATCTCTTTCTTAATCGTTTCATCTTTACCAGGATAAGCAACATTTTTATAACAATAATACAGGGCCGTGATCAGCCCTAATGCTTTTCGAATTCGAGTTTCTGAATCATAAGTCTTACTCCTCTCAGGTGTTATATACTCTTCGAATATCGCTGACATCTCGTTGAGCTTTTTGATGTTATCCGCATCAGCAAAATAATCGGGGCTGATCTTTCTCCAAGGAGAACAAATTTTTTCAAGTTTTGGGTTTAATTGTTCTGACTTTAATTTCATTTATCTTCCACGCGTTAGGCGATCTCATTACGACACTGGGCGAAGCTTTGTTCTGAACAAAAAATCTCGCGACTTACTTCATTTGTGAGCCTCGTCAGAGGTTTTGCTCTTACTTGTCTGACGAAGACGCTACAGCCAAGAGTTAAGAAAGCACATATACCCGCATTTTACTCTCTTGGAGGTAAATTTGTATATTTTCTTTTCCCCGCACATATCCCATCATAATCTTCTATTATTAAAATAGAATTAAAGAGGAGAATAAACATGCGCACAAATACCCACGATAAAGGCAGTCAAGATGAGCGTCGTCACGAGGGGGATAAAAAACATAATAAGCGAATTCAGCCTTAGGCTTGGTGCTTTTGTCTTTATATTTATTCGACTGTAACTGATTTCGCTAGATTACGGGGTTGGTCAACATTCGCTCCCTTAACCAGCCCTACATAATAAGCCAATAGCTGTAATGGCAACACGTAGAGAATAGGTGCCAAAATCCAATTGACACTGGGCATTTTTATAATTTGAATAGCGGAGTCATCTAAATCTGTCTTATGGTCGGCAAAAACAATGAGCTTGCCTCCTCGCGCCTTTACCTCTTGTACATTAGATTTTAATTTGTTGAATAAATCGTTGTCAGGGGCAACTACTACGACAGGTAATTTTTTATCCACAATGGCGATTGGCCCATGTTTTAGTTCACCCGCCGGGTAGGCTTCAGCATGAATATAGCTTATCTCTTTAAGTTTAAGTGCTCCTTCCATGGCGACAGGGTAGAGACTGCCACGCCCTAAAAACAGCGCATGGTGTTCATTTACGAATTCCTTAGCAAGCTGCCGTATGGTATCCCTTAATCGTAACCCCGCTGCTAGTTTTGCAGGGAGCCCCCAAAGCAGCTTTACGATTTTCTCTTCGTCGGCTGAGGTCAATTTATGATGCCGCCCCAGCGCCACGGTCAACATCAACATGGTAACAAGTTGCGTCACAAATGCTTTAGTAGAAGCAACGCAAATTTCCGGACCTGCATGTGTTAAGCAGGCGAGGTCAGCTTCGCGTACGAGGGAACTTTCCGCCACATTACAAATGGCTAAATTACCTATATATTTTTGTTTTTTAGCTAGATGAAAAGCAGCCAATGTATCGGCGGTTTCCCCTGATTGCGATAACGCAATAAAAAGCGTATTTGGCTTGATCACGGGATGACGATAGCGGTATTCACTTGCAATCTCCACCTGAGCAGATATACCCGCTATTTCTTCGAGCCAATAGCGCGCAATCATCGCCGCGTGATAACTCGTCCCACAAGCCACGAGCATGACGTTCTCCACCTTATGAAAAAGTTTTGATGCTTGAGCGCCAAATGTAACCTCTAAGACTTTATTCTGAGTGAGATGTTCTTGTAACAGAAGAGTGACACACTGGGGCTGCTCAAAAATTTCCTTTTCCATATAATGCTGAAATTTACCTAAGCTAGTATCTTGTTCTGAGGCCGCAGATATTATCACTTTTCGTTTAACATGGCCCCCATTAGCTTCATAGATAAGCACTTTGTTTGAGCTCACCACCGCGATATCGCCATCTTCAAGATAAATAAAATGATGAGTGACAGGGAGTAACGCCGCGCTATCAGAAGCAATGTAATTTTCCTTCTCTCCTAAACCAATCACGAGGGGGCTACCCGAGCGAGCTCCAATAATAGAGTCAGGCTCAGATGTACTCATCACCCCAATGGCATACATTCCTTCCAATAGTGGTAATGATTGCTGCACCGCCTTTAAAAGGTCTCCCGTCAGTTCCAAATTTTGATGAATTAAATGCGCGATAACTTCCGAATCTGTTTCTGAAAGAAACTCATAGCCTGCTTTCTGTAAGGAAGATTTCAGTACTTCATAGTTTTCGATAATTCCATTGTGGACAACAGCCACTTGGTGATGGGAGACATGGGGATGGGCATTGTTTTTAGAAGGGACACCGTGGGTCGCCCACCTTGTATGTGCTAGGCCACAGCTTCCAGCTATAGGAAATTTTGAAAATTCTATACTTAATTTTTTCACTTTTCCTCTCACTCGTTCGCATTCGAGCTGGTGAGCTGGCGTCATAATAGCGAGCCCGGCCGAATCGTAGCCTCGGTATTCCAGAAGTTTTAGCCCCTCGAGTAATACCGGGCCAATTTCTTGAAAAGATGCTCCACCAATAATGCCACACATATTCAAACCTTATAAACAACTGAGTCCTTAATAGTATAGTGTGGGTTGCCGCTGGTTATGAGAGTCTAGTCTATAATAAAGCTCATGAAGACAGAAAAAGAGCAACGGAAAATTGCAATACTAGGCTTGGGCTATGCTGGGCTGCATACAGCTTTAGCCTTCCAACGAGTGAAGTCAATAATAGGTTTTGATTGTGATGAAAGCCGCATTGACGAACTCAAACAACGCATCGATCGCCATGGCGAGTTTTCCAAAGAGGAGTTTGGAGACAGAGAGTTACAATTAACCTGCGACCCTCAAGATATTGCCGATCGCAATTTTTATATAGTAATAGTTCCCACCCCAATTACTGAGGGAAATTTTCCCGACTTTAGCTACTTGGTCGATGTTTCGATCTTAATTGGGGGGATGTTAAAACCTGGGGATATCGTAGTTTATGAATCTACCGTTTACCCTGGTGCTACGAATGAAATTTGTCTTCCCATACTCGAAATGGAAAGCGATTTAGTATTAGGCAAAGATTTTGCGATTGGATATTCTCCTGAACGCATTAATCCGGGCGATAAAATTCATACATTTTTAAATACGGTTAAAATAGTGGCCGCAAGCGATGCCGCCGCATTAAAAATAATTGCTGCAGAGTATGCAAGCATTGTTGAAAAAGGCGTTTTTCTAGCCTCTAGCATTGAAGTAGCTGAAGCGGCAAAAATCATTGAAAACATTCAACGTGATACCAACATTGCATTAATGAATGAATTGGCGCAATTTTTCAAAAAAATAAATATTGACACCACTGAAGTCATTAGAGCAGCAAGCACTAAATGGAATTTTATTCCCTTTCATCCAGGATTTGTAGGCGGACATTGTATCAGTGTTGACCCTTATTACATTCTCTACAAGGCGAGTTTAATTCATTATTCCCCTTACCTTATTCAAGCTTCGCGCAAAACGAATGAACAATTGAGCCATTTTATCGCGGATGAAACTATCAAACTTTTAGTAAAACGAAAACTAATCAAAACTCCTACTAAAATTGCTATTTTCGGCATTACCTACAAAGAAGATTACGATGATGTCAGAAATAATAAAGTAGTGGATTTAAGCAAACACTTAGAGGCCTACGGTATTGAAGTCATATTCTATGATCCTGTAGCCAGCGAAGAATCGGCCTTCCACGAATTTGGAATTGAGTTATCAGCATGGGGAAACATTCCAACAGTTTCGGCAATCATTATTGCCGTTGGGCACAAAAAATTTAAGGCATTGAGCTGTGATGATTATCAAAAAAAATTAGACCCAAAAGGTTTTATAATGGATGTGAAAAGTGTTCTTAATGTCGACGAATTTAAGTCGAGTGATCTGACAGTGTGGAGACTTTAACAAGGAGACGTAATATGAGAGTTTTAATTACAGGGGCTGCAGGTTTTATTGGATCTCACTTAGTAGAGCATCACTTAAATAAGGGTGATATGGTCTATGGCATTGACAATCTGAGTAGCGGTCAAGAATGCAATATAACTCCCTTTATGAATAACCCCAACTTTCGTTTTTCGAATCAGGATATCGTAACCTGGAAGGACATCGACAAAATCGTTACCTGGGCTGATCTAATCTATCAGATGGCAGCAGTGGTGGGGATGTTTAAAGTGTTAGAGGAGCCTGAACGTGTTTTAGCAGTAAATATTGCAGGTTGTGAGCGTTTGCTTCGCGCCATTCGAACAGCCGATTGGAAGCCACGTGTCATCATTGCTTCAAGTTCAGAAGTTTATGGACCCACTAACCAAGCCTTACTTCAAGAAGATGCAAATTTGATCATCGAATCTAATGCCAGAAATCGATGGCATTACGCTGTCAGCAAATTGGCGGATGAATCGTTTGGTTTAGCTTATTATCGAAAATTTGGCATCCCTATTACTCTAATACGATTTTTTAATACCGTGGGTCCCAGACAAACTGGACGCTACGGGATGGTAGTTCCACGATTAGTAGACCAAGCTATTGAGAACGAACCGCTCACCGTGTTTGGTGATGGAGAACAGTCGCGATCTTTCTGCGATGTAAGAGATACAGCGAAAATTTTGGACCAATTAGCCCATTCTGAGAAAAGTATCGGAGAGATAGTAAATGTAGGAAATGACCAGGAAATCACCATTAATAATCTTGCCGAACTAATCAAAAAATTAGCAGGGAGTGATTCACCTATTGATCACATTTCTTACGAGAAAGCGTATGGTGAAGAGTATGTCGATATTCGATGCCGAAGACCGGATCTCACAAAATTACAATCGCTTATCGATTTGAAATTTGATTGGAATTTAGAAGGGACGATTAAAGACGTTATCAAATCGAAAAGAAAACTACAAAGTTAAACGGGCCGTCCTCGGAGCCGATTCCATATGTATTGCATGGTTCCAACAAAACAACAGGCCGCCCGTATCTGACGAAATCCAAACATTTCTAAGGTGACAAGATACACCACACGCAGAGTATCATAAAAATTATGATACTTTTTGTAAGTTATGATATTTAAGAAAAAATTGGCAAGATTGATAAAGGCGGAGAAGGCAGCAGCTAATATGAGGGCCCACACTAAAGGTTTGACCGCTACAGTACTAAAAATGAGCGCAAGGATGAGTAGCATATAAGAGAGAAACTCAACTACCGACCCCATTATTTCGTAGAAAAAATTAAAGGGAACATTGAACATTCCAACAATTCCATAGCGAGGATTGAAAAACATGTTGCTATGTTTGGTAAATGTTCGGAGCATTCCTCGCTGCCAAAAATTGCGTTGCTTCCAATAATGTTTAATTGTGGCGGGCACTTCAGTCCAAGCAAATGCATTTGAAGTAAAATAAGCGGTATATGGATATTTATGTCGACGCATGTAATCATGTATGTGAGTCACTACTTCAGCGTCATAAGCAAAATTTTTAGCGTCAAGCCCTCCCATATCCACGACAACTTGTTTTTCGAATAAAGTAAATGCGCCTGCATAACAAAGGGCGCCGCTAAAAGTATTCCATCCCGCACGACCAAATAGAAAAGAGCGAATGTATTCTACCGCTTGAAAAGCCGCAACTGTTTCGGAGGGTAAACCTGTTTTAACCATTACCCCCTCTTGCACTTCATTACCATTTAGCACATACACTGCCCCACCCACCACGACACAGTGAGGTTTGGAAAAAAAATTAAATAATAGTCTACTGATGGCTTGAGGCTCTACAATCGTATCTGCGTCTACCGTCATATATAATGGAGTATTACATGCATTAATACCCACATTAATGCTATCGGCCCCATTGCCAAAACCATGTCCTTTATCAATGACTAATAAATTTGGATAAAGCGTCGAACGGTAAGTCGCTCTTATAGGCTGTGTTTTAATAGTTTGTTTTATCACTGTGGGAATGACATATAATTGAAATTTTTGGATTAATAAATCCATGGTGTTGTCAGTCGAAGCGTCATTAACGAGGGTGATATTTATCGGAGAATAATCGCTTTTGACCAAGCTATATATTGTATTAAAAACTCTGGTTTTTTCATTCCAAACTGGAACAATGACAGTGAGAATTGGTAGTGAACCAAATGCAGTGAACACATCGGATATGTTGCCATAATCAGCTTCTTTAAATTGTCTGAGTATGTCAGATAATGATGCAAATAAAAGAATGCAATAACCAATAGTTAAGGATGCGAAATAAAATAAAATAGTATAGCTAGCTATTAAAATAAAATTTTCCATAGCTTACTCCTTTAACTGCTTTGAAGTTTGAAGGATACGAGTAGCTACTTCATAGGCATAACGGTCTACCTCAGGATCTTGAGACCGCAAAATAGCTTCGCCCTTTTCCCCAAAACTCATTAATGCTTGCGCCGCATCCATTCTTACCCACCATGCTTCATCCTGGAGACTTTTGCCTATTATATCCAGCGACTCGTAATCCTTTAGAGCACTCAATAGTTTTATAACCACTACACGCACTTGCCAATGTTCATCAGATAAATAACGTCGGATTATTTTAGTTGTCTTTGGTCCTTGATGTGCTAAATATTTAAGCGCAGCAATTTTCAAATCAATAACAGCGCTGTTAATATCTCTTATTACAGTTGGGCACATCTCATCTGGAACGGGGAGTTTAGTCAGTAACGAATAACAAAAGGCCAATATATAAGGATCTGTTTCCACCGCTAGTCGTTTAGACACCATAGCACCAATAGCCGGATCAGACTCAACAAATTTAGCAGAAAAAATAGATTGCTGTAATCTTCTTCCTTTCGAGTAGAAATCAATTAAGGTATCGACGAGAGATTGCGTTGGTTTTTTGACCGCCACTAATGCGGCATTGAGTGAAATTAAAAAGGTATGATCTACTATTAATTTTGCTAATAAAGGTTCGTCTCTTGCATCCCAGCCATAACTAAAACATCTTACCGCAAAGTATCGTTTAGACCAGCGCCTGGATTTTGCATAACGTCTCGCTTTAGGTTTTAAAATTTTTTCTACAAGAATCACCTGGATAGAGGGCCAATGTGGCAAGGATTGCGCCTCTATGCGAGGGAGAATTTGGAGTAAGACTGGAAGGTTTTTTTTAAAAAAGTTTAATTCATGTGAAATGTTCTGCTCAGATGTTGACGCAAGGCTAACGAATAACTTTTCCATATCCGCAGTCGTAATTACCCTACGTTCGGCTTTTTTTCTATAGTAAAACTGAGCACTATAAGCAAATACAATTAATAGAATAACTAAACATATTTCTACAATTGCCGCCCACTTTATGTAGTAGAACGCATTTATACTTATCAATGTCATTGTTTTTCGCACTTAGAAACGTGCTTGGATACCAAAAATACCACCCATCAACTCCCTTTTACGACCAGTCGGGAAAACTTGAGATTGATAGTCTCCTCCGATATTAAATGCCACTTTATTATTGAGAACAGGAAAGTGGTAACCTAGATAAATAAAATCATTTTTAATCACAATAAAATCTACAGTTAATAGGTCGTTCAAATCGGGGCTTTTGCCGGTGCCGAGTGTAACCCACACAAAATGGTCGTTATCATTTTTAAAATATCCTTTTAGATTGAGAATATATAAAGTGGAAGCCTCCCCTACTTCGGGAAGATAACGTATGGATCTGAAATTTATATAGGCTTTCGCGAATTCTTTAGTGAGTGAGTAAGTGGTATAAGAGTAATGGGTTCGTTGAATATCAGCATAATATTGGCCCACTGAAAACTCAATAAATTTTGGAATATTGAAATAGCCTTCTGCACGGGAAGCAAATCGGGGGAACAATGCAATTTTATTAGAAAAGGCCATGTCCACTTCCATGCGCACATTCTTATCCAAAAAAGGCACCCACAATACTTCCTCCTGCGTACCCTTTATCCCTCTTCTTTGGGCAAAATTAACCAGCATATTAAGGTCAGCTGCTTCTCCGTGATGGGTGAGATAAGTAGTAGATGAATTCCACCATTGATCTAGATCTGAGACGTGATCGTCTTGCCTTAAATAACCGATTTCATTTAGGCCGGCTGCATATTTACCGCTGGCACTTTTCAAGTTAGCAATAATTTCTTTGCCCTTTTTGTTCTGGGGATCAAGCGCTAAAGCATCTTTTGCGTAAGCAGCAGCGACATGATGCTGCTTGTAGGAATAAAAATATTCTGCCCTTTTCGCTAACTCCTCAGCACATGCCTGATCAATCTTATAGATTTTTTCGAGTTGAGGCAGCACAGCGGGAACGGGCAATTTGATCTGGGCTAGAACAGTGGTTTGGAGTTTTAATAAGTCTTGATTTTTTGGGTCAAGCTTCAATCCTACTTTCAATTCTTGAAGCGCATCCTCATATTTTTTGGATGCAGCAAATACCCTAATAAGCAACAATCGGGCGTCAGTATACTTGGGCGCATTTTGCAATATTAATTCAGCTGCTTTCTTTGCGTCGTTTAAATTGTTTTCTTGAAAATAGATATTGCCTAAAATTAGCATTGTGTCCCAATCTTTGGGATAATTTTTGAGTTGCTCTAATGCAAGTTGTTTAGCCTTGGCTAATTGGTTGTTATTTTTTAAGGTTTGAATTGTTTTATAAGAAATTGCCATGGGTTTGTTAGTGGTCACCGCTACTGGAGCCACCTGAGGCGGATTTTTTAGAGTCACCAATGTCTGTTGCAACTTTTTCAGATCAGGATTGTTTGGGGCAAATTTCAATCCCTCCTGCAACTGACTTTGTGCTGCATCGTATTCTTTCAATACAATCTGGATCTTAATTAATAATACCCGCGCATCGGTATAAGTTGGCACCTGTGTTAGTACTTTTCTGGCTAAGATTTGCGCTTCGGTCGTATTCCCTTGTTGAAAGTTGATGGAAGCTAACACCAAAATAACATCGCCATCTCTAGGAGTGTCTTTCAGATATTGTTGCGCATCGGCTTTTGCCTTATTGAGCTGCCCTGCAATTCTAAGGGCTTGAATAGACTGCAACGTTATATGGCTATTTGTAGTGGGGTTAACCGCTTTGACATTACCACAAAAAAATAATGCTAAAAAAATTGTTAACGTACTGGTTAACTTCAACAAGTCCTTGTTAAGCATTTTGATCCTTTAAACTATCACTGCAATTCGGTAGCGCTAGCTCCTACTGTTTAAATCAGCGCTTAAGCATCTCGCTCAGACCTTCCTTCATTGTATAACGGGCTCTATATCCTATCTTAGCTGCCTTACTGGGATCACCGCAAGAATATAAAACATCTCCCGTGCGTTTTGAGCTGTATATTTTTTCAACCGGTCTTTGGTAGATTTCGCTAAAAATTTGCACAAGATCATTGATAGTTACCGAATTGCCGGTGCAAATATTATAAACTTCAGCAGTTTCACTTATATTCTCCATGAAAAAAATAAATGCGTCGATCACATCTGCCACATAAATAAAGTCGCGAGTCTGTTTCCCATCCCCATAAATTAGCACTGCCTCATGATCATCGATTTTTGCTATAAACTTTGAAATGACGCCGGAGTAGGATGAAGAGGGATCTTGGCGCGGACCATACACATTAAATAATCTCAGGCCGACATTGGGGATACGATGCTCACACCATGCAGCATTCGCTTGCAGTTCACACCCTAACTTGTCAGCACCGTAAGAAGATATTGGTCGAATAAAGAGTGTTTCATGTAAGGGAAGATGTTCGCAATGACCATAAACCGCGCAGGAAGAGGGATAGACAATAGGGATAGGATTGTCTTTTCGAGCGCGCCTTGCTGCATCAAATATTGTTACTGTGCCACCCAGATTTATATTGTTGGCTGCTACCCAGTGATCTTGATTGTAAGGAATTCCAACGATGGCGGCTAAATGAAAACATCCTTGCATTTGACTTAACAATTTTTGTACTAAGGGGCCATCTAAGACGTCTCCTACGACGAGTTCAGCCTTGGGTGAAAGATTTTCTATTTTGCCCGTTGATAAATTATCCAGCACCACTACTTCGTGATTTGATGCAATTAATCTATCGACGAGATGTGAGCCGATAAAGCCGCAACCACCGGTTACTAAATATTTTGCCATTAAACTCTTCCGTAAGTTTGAGACCGTATCTGGTCCTAAAAATCCTTTTGGGTTTCCTTGATTTCACTGCGTTTCATCAAGGCTACATTTTTTAGGTCACTTGTTCTACGCTGAATTCTATTAATTCTGATCGAATTTTATTTAGCATCCGCTTTTTAAAGGACGCTTCCTTGATAAACATATGGCCACTCTCAAATTCTATTATCTCGCATTCATCCTTGGTATGCATCTTCCATTCAAGATGATCTTCATACGCTACCCAGGTATCAAGTTTACCCGCAAATACAGTAATGGGTATTTCGAGAGGCAAATCGTCGTAGTAATTGTAGCTTTTAACCATACCCATATCACCCATGAAAATGGGCAATAACACTTTAATAATCTCTCTATCCTGCAAATAGTCGCCGTAGCCCATAATGCCATTCTCATTAAAAATCCTCGATAACTGATTAAGTTGTTGCGGGGTGAGCTGATCTATAGCAACAGAATTATTGATATCCTCTAAACGAATATTTATAGTTTTTAATTGTTCAAGTAAGGTATCCAAACTTTTAGTAGGCACACGCGGATCTGGAAAGGCAGAAACAAAAAGATGTTTGGGCGTTGGGAGGTTTTTTCTGCGTAAATTACGGATTAACTCAAAGGCCAGCAGTGAACCAAAGCTATGTCCGAAAAACGCAAAAGGTAAATCCAATTCCTGTTGCAACTGCTCGGTAAGGATATTCACGACCTTCATTAAATCATTGAGAGGTGCTTCACCCATCCGCTCTTCCCGACCTGGCAATTGAATAGGACATACTTCGATGGTATCACCTAACTGTTCTTGCCAATCGCGGTAAATAGAGGCTCCCCCTCCCCCATAAGGGAAACAAAAAAGACGTGTCTTTGCATTAGGTTGTTTGATGCGATATGCAATCCAGGGGTTGACATGCTGAGGCGAAGCTTCCGCATGACCTATTAAATGATTTGCCAATTCGTTAATCGTTGGGCCCTCAAGCAAACCTTGCATCGCATAACTTTTCTCTAACCCTACCTCTATCGCTCGCATTAATACTAATGCCATTAAAGAATCAATCCCTAAATCCCGCAGCGAGGAATGGGAAGAAATATCTTCTTTAGGTAACGAAAAAATAATGGCAATCTGAGTGATTAAGAAATCAGTCACATATTTTTTTCGTTCCAATAAAGGTAGAGCATCAAGGTCGGCTGTACTAATATGAGTTTTGGCTTTTAAAAGCTCTTCTATCTGAATTTTGTTATCTAATTGAGTTAAGCAAATATCTTGAAAGGAGGCGACGACTTCACCTTCGGCATTCATTAACCAACAATTGCCCCATATTTTTTCACCGTTATTTTCAATCTCTTTTAACTTGGCCCATAGATATAACGGTCCTTTTTTTACGCCCGAGAAATATAATTTCTGAGCTCCGGATGCAATATAAGGTTTATTCAATTCAGGAGGTAATACTTGGAACAACGGTTGGATGGAGGCATCAAACACACCAGGATGAATTTTCAATGTGTATTTATCATTTTGACTAACATCGGTCGGTTGTTGGAACTCACAGAGTATTTCCTGATCCCCTAACCAATATTGATGGGTCCAACGGATACTTTCCCCCGCTGGCATGCCCATGGCAATCACCCGTGCGTAAAGTTTGTCAGCCGCTTCATTGATAGCGCAACGTTTTTTGATGATATCAATACTCTCTCTATTTGCTATCACTTCACGCGCTCTACACAATTTCCCCGTGGCATTCTTAACCCAATTCATTTGCTCGGTCGTGCTGCTATAAAACTGAAATGCATAATCACCTTCATCCGTTGGATTGAGTACCAGCTGCACCGTCATAGTATTATTGTTGGGTACAATTATCGGCGATAAAAATTTATGATCTTCAATGACAAAAGGCGTCTCCTTAAAAATTTCTTTTACAGCGAAAGCCATTATTTCTAAGTAATATCCCGCGTGTACAATATTATAGGTATCTTTCAAATCAGGCAGTAATTCATTAGACACTGTGAATGCAAATTGAATAGTTTCCAAGGGAGAATACAGCCTTCTGCCTTGCAAGGGATGAGTGGTCGCTGCAGTTTGAACATGGGACTTTGTTCCAAGGGGAGGCCAATATGCTTTATGCTGCCAAGGGTATAAGGGCATTTCAATATGAGCATAACTTCTAGTCGCTTCAAACTGTCGCCAATCAACACTGGCATTATTAACATAGAGAGTGGCTAACGTGGTTAGCTCGAGGGTGGCGAGTTCTGGTTGAGTTATTTTCTTATGGGTTTTGCTATTTTTTTCATCCCACATAAATACGCTATTAGGATCTACTTGCTTGTCTTCATTTACGCATCGAAGCTGCTGCAATAACTCATTTTTAGTTGCTGCGATGATTGCAAGACGATGAGAATGATGAGTACGCCTTACATGACTGTTATAGCAAATTTCAGCTAATTCTAGTGCAGGATTATTTTCTAAATGATGGCACCATCTACCTACCAATTCTTTTAATGCCAGCAGGTTCTTCCCAGAGACGGTAAAGAGTTCCAAAGGATGTTTTACTGCCGGAGAAGCGTCTGTGTTTTTTTCATAGTCGGCTAAATCACGCATTACGAGGTGCGCATTGGCCCCACCAAATCCAAAGCCGCTTAATCCGGCCACTCTGAAATTGCCATATTTTGGCCAAGATTGCAGTGTGGTTGGAACACGTAAATTATATTTATCAAATGCAATATGCGGGTTAGGTTGACTGAAATTTAAATGCGGCGGTATCTGGCCATATTTTAATCCTAGCGCTACTTTAATAATACTCGCTATCCCTGCCGCAGGTTCCAGATGTCCTATATTTGTTTTAACCGAACCAATCCAACAAGGTTGTGTTTTTTCGCGGTTTTTTCCGAGCACTTCTCCCAACGCCTGAATTTCAATCGGATCACCTAGAAAAGTACCGGTACCATGACATTCCACATAAGAAATATCCTGTGGTGGTATATTTGCCGTTTTATAAGCGGTATTCAATAGTAATTCTTGTTGCAATCCATTGGGTGCAGTTAACCCATTGGTTCTTCCATCTTGATTAATAGCGCTCCCTGTAATGACAGCATAAATTTGGTCTTTATCTTTAAGCGCTTGAGATAGAGGTTTTAAAACGACAACACCCACCCCTTCACCTTGAACATAACCATTAGCCTCTGCATCAAACGTTTTGCATTGCCCATCGGGAGAAAGCATTTTAGCTTTGGTTAATACAAAATTTATATAAGGTAATAAATTGAGTTTGGCACCACAAACCAGCGCAAGATCACAGGCCTTTTTTTGAATATTTAAACAAGCTAAATATAAGGAGGTCATAGAGGATGAACAGGCTGAATCAATGATAACACTCGGGCCTCGCAAATCGAATAAATAGGAAATTCTGTTCGCTGCAATGCTCATAGCATTCCCTGTGGGCAGATAGAGTGCATCCATCTCTGTATCCATTTTTTGCAAATGCGCTAGCTGACTAACATATAAGCTGGAAAATACACCCGTGTTAGTTCCCGCGAGTGCCTCTAAAGGTAAACCTGCATCTTCAATCGCCTCGTGTGCCACTTCGAGTAATAAACGATGCTGCGGATCAATTCTAATCGCTTCGCGGGGACTAATACCAAAATAGTAAGCATCAAAATGGTCAATATCGGACATAAACCCTCCCCAATAGGGATGCGTTCTATCACGCAGTAATGCTTCCTCCGACCCCTCCAGTAATTCCCATCTTTTCTCCGGAATTTTGGAAATAATATTACGTCCTTCTTTTAACATCTCCCAATATCCCTCCTTACCTATCGCTTGAGGGAATCGACAACTTAGGCCAATTATGGCCACCGGCTCGAACGCATTCGTCTGTTGTTCTTGCAGTAAATGTTTAAGTTTTTTTATGGTATAGAGAGCTTTTTGTAAGGTAGTTTGTTCGTTCATACTAATCCTATATTGCGTCGAGTAGTTTATCGATTTCAGTTAATTCATCTTCAAGGAGTTGATTCATTTGAGCATGGCTAAGGTGATTGATTTGATTCAGAAAATCTGCTTCGTCAGGAAAAATTTCAGAGGTGGTTATAATTTCTGGTTGGACAGTGACTGTTGCGCTAGCGATGATGTAATCAATTAATTGGCTTGAGGTTGGGTAACGATACAAATCCATCGGCGATAATAAATCAGAATAACGCTGATTTAATTGAGCAATAAAGTTTATTCCTGAAATAGAATCCATGCCATACGTTAAAAAAGGTTCTTCTATATTTATTTCATCACTGTTTAGTTCGAGTAGTTTAGCCATGAGAGTAATTACATAGTGCAAGGTTTCATCTCTATCCAGAAGAGAAACTATAGGTGCGGGTTGGTCATTGACAGAAGGCACGACCTCCGTCATGAGTGGCTCTTCTAAAATAAGCGGTGTATTTGTAGTTACCCAGCATCTTCTTTTGACGAAAGGATAACGCGTCAGCATCACTCGTTTAATTGGGTGGTCTTCATATAATCTCTCCCAGTTAATTCGAGCACCGCTTATCCATAACCGCGCTAGTGATGAACACTCTTTATTTTGCAAGGCATCTGCAACTTCATTACTTTGAGTTACAGTAGGCCGAGGGCAATGCGCTTGATATAATCCTGGCAAATCTGCGTTTGGATTTTCAGCATGCATTTTTAATGTAGTCATCAGCGCATCATACGAAGGGGCGACAATCGCTAGGCGAAACGCCATCGCTTCACGACCCACTTGTGACGTATGACAAATATCATGTAACCATTGATTGTGTTTTATAGCCGAATACTGCGCAGAGTCGGCCTTCAAAAACAGGTAGGTTTGTTCAACATACTTCTGCAATACTTCTTTATTTTGTGCAGAGATTAACAATAAGAATGGTAAATTTATAGCAACGAGTGGCGCCTCTTCCGCAGCGATATATTCTTCGATGATCACATGAATATTCGTTCCGCCAGCACCAAAAGAACTTAAACCAGCTCGCCTTGGATAAGCATCATTTCCCACCCAATCACTTACTTCACGTTGAACATAAAACGGTGTTTTTTCAAATTCAATAAATGGATTTAATTTTTCTGCATGTAACGATGGCACAAGTTTTTTATGCTTAAGCTGTAGTAAAACTTTGGTGAGTTGCGAAATTCCAGCGGCGGCTTCTAAATGACCAATATTTGATTTAACAGAGCCTACCGCACAGAACTGCCTATCACTTGTGTAGTTTTCAAACGCTTCTTGCAACCCTCTAATTTCGATGGGATCACCTAGAGAAGTACCTGTTCCATGTGCTTCAATATAGGAAATCGTTCGCGGATTTATGTGCGCTTTATCTAAGGCACTCTTTATCAAGTTAGCCTGCGCAGTGGGACTCGGAACAGTATAACCGCTTGTCTTGGCACCATGATTCATAGTAGTGCTTTTTATAATGCCATAAATACGGTCGCCATCTCTTTCGGCTAATGTAAGTGGCTTTAATAAAACACTGCCCACTCCTTCAGAGGGAACATAACCTTCTCCCCCTTCTCCAAAGCTCATACATCGACCATTTGCCGCTAAAAAACCATAGCCACCTAAAAAATGGTATTTCGCGGGATGCAGTGACAAATTTACACCCCCTGCAATCGCAGCTTGGCATTCCCCGCGCTGAATACTTTCACATGCCAAATGCAGTGCAGCGAGTGAGGATGAACACGCAGTGTCAACCACAATGCTCGGTCCATTTAAATTAAGAAAGTAAGATACTCTGTTGGCAATAGAAAACATTTGAATGTCGAGGGGGAGCTTATTACCTTTCGCCCATTCTTCAGCAATCAGAAGGGGATAAAAATTATAAGTGGCGCCTGCAAAAACGCCGACTTCATTATTCACAGTACGTTGCAATGTGTCTCGGGTATAACCCGCATCTTCGATCACCGCCCAGGCACTTTGCAAAAATAAACGTTCCTGTGGATCCATCAACATGGCTTCACGAGGAGAAATATTAAAAAATAAAGGATCAAACTTATCGATATCGGGAATAAATCCACCATAGTTAAAATATTTTTTCTCATCACCCATGTCGACCGGGTGCTGACGATAGTCCCATCTCTCTGCTGGAATTTCTGAAATGCAATCGCGACCTTGAACTAAATTATTCCAAAATTCTTGGATGTTGGCAGCGAGGGGGAAGGTGATATCCAACCCTACTATAGCGATATCTCCATTATGAGTTTTATCCGGAATATTCTTCACAATAGAAGAGCTGCTCGAAATAATTTGTGGGGGGGTATCAGAAATATTTACCACTTCAACCTGGCCACATAGCGATTGAACAATAGGCAAATAATTTTTTATTAAATAGGTTGCGAGTAATGCGATTTTATTTTTTTCATATAATAATGTCTTCGGTAAACTACCAAAGTTTTTTTCAAGTTGCGTTGTTATTTCTAACGTCAATAGAGAATCGATACCGAAAACTTCATAGGTTTCATCCACCGCAATTTGCTCTGGGAGTAACCGAAGTTTCTCTGCAAAAATTTGCTGTAAATAATTGATAACATTTTCCGTATAATTACCCTCCACTATTTTATTCTCAGGGGAATGCGCAGGTATTGCCATAGATAACTCCTCATTAAACCAATAACGCTTTTTAACGAAGGGATAGGAAGGTAAGGCACCGAGGCGCTGTGGTTTCGAATATAGCGTGTGCCAATCGATGGCGTCCCCTTGCAAATATTTCGCCGCTATTTTCTGTAACACGCTGGTTCTGTCTTGATCGGCAGAATGACTGAAGCTCGGTGTCTTCAACTCAGATATTAATTGGTCAAGGGAGCTCACTATAAGCGCAAAGCGATGCTCAAAATGCGCCCTGCCCGCATTCAATGTAAAACTAAGCGACTCTAAATCAACCGTAGCATTACGTTCTAACCAACGGAGGAGATCTATTTTTTTCTGTTGCAGGCTCTCTGGCATTTTTGCTGACAGTGTAATTAAAAAGTCACCGGATGTAGCCCGTGTGCGGCCCAACGACGCAACTATATTTTCTTCAAGCACAATATGCGCTAGGGTGCCTCCGAAACCAAAGGAACTGACACCGGCACGACGAGGAATTGTTGACCCATTCTTATCTTTCAATTGTGGCCAATCTTGAGTCTTGTTGATCAGATAAAAAGGGGTATTTTCTAGATTAATAAAAGGATTTAATTCGTGAAAATGTAAATTCCCGGGTATTGTTTTTGATTTCATGGCGAGTAGCACTTTGAAAAGTCCCGCAATGCCAGAAGCAGGCTCTAAATGGCCAATATTTGTTTTTAATGAACCGAGTCCACAAAATGCGTTAGCGGGTCGAGCATCAGGCGGTATTAGTTGGCTAAATGCGTCCTTCAAGGCTTCGATTTCGGCAGGATCTCCTAACTCTGTTCCCGTACCATGCGTTTCAATATATGAAATGGTAGAGGGTTCAATAGCGGCATCTTTATAAGCTTTAATTAAGAGATCGGTTTGTGCAGAAACATTCGGTGCAGTTAAAGACCGCGCCTTACCTCCATGGTTTACTGCCGAGCCTTTGATCACTCCATAAATAGGATCGCCATCTCTTTCCGCATCACCCAGGGTTTTTAGCATTATCGCAGCAACACCTTCTCCCTTTACATAACCATCTGCAGATTTATCAAATGTTTTACATTGGCCTTCAGAAGATAACGCTCCCAATTGACTGGTAATAACGTAGGTATCCGGATTTAAAATTAAATTAATGCCTCCAACGATGACTGCTTGACATTCACGATTTCGAAGTGAATTCACACCGCGGTGCACTGCCACCAGGGCACTGGAGCAAGTGGTATTAATCACTTCGCTCGGGCCTCTCAGGTTTAAGAAATAGGAAATACGATTCGCTAGCATGGCATGGGAATTACCGGTGGCAACATGCCCATGAAATATTCTTTTTGGAGCAGCAGCAATAAGTGATTCATACTCATGAAATTCCATGCCCACAAAAACACCTATATCTTTATTTGCAAAATCAAAAGGGTTGTACCCTGCATCTTCGATTGTTTTCCAAACTACTTCTAAAAACAATCGATGTTGAGGATCCATCAGATTGGCTTCGCGTGAAGAGATATTAAAAAATGCTGCATCAAAGGTATCAATTTCGCTTAAAAAAGCGCCCCATTTTGAATTTGTTTTTGCCGCATCCTTTTTAGAATCACCATAGTTATTTTGCCAGTTCCATCGCTCTAAAGGTATTTCCGTAACAAAATCATGACCCGCAGTTAGCTTTTCCCAAAAGAGTTGCAAGTCAGCCGATTGAGGGAAATATCCTTGCATGCCCACTATCGCAATGGGCTCTCTTAGATGTGTGGTTTCTCGATGAGTGATTCTTGTACTTATGTCATGCAAAGGAACGATCAAGGGAGTGCTTGTCTTTTCGAGGCGTAACGAGAGGAAGTGTTCACTCAAGGTGTCAATAGAATCATAAGTAAAAAAGAGAGCAGGATTAATTTCGACTTGATACTCTTTTTCCAATTGCAAAATCAGCTCTTTTAAAGCGAGTGAATCTAACCCCATGTCATGGAGAGAATGTGCTGTATTGATAGTTGCACTGTTAATTTTTAGAATGGCACTAATGTGATGAGTTAAATTTTCTTTGAGCAAGGACAAGTTAGCCGTGGTCATGCCAAGTTGAGGAGCGCCATCACTGCGAACAGCAAAATTCTCTGCAATCTCTGGCAACCAATATCTGTTTTTAGCAAAGGGATAGGGGGGTAGAGAAAGTCGTTTTTGTTGTGTGGAGTGCAAAACTTGCCACTCTATTGTGTAACCTTCTGTAAAAAAATTTCCCAGTGCTAATAATTTAGATGTATGCTCTGCGTTAGTAAACTGATCAGACAATACCTCTTTTAAGAGAGATTCACACAGTTTTTGAAGCACGGGTTGTTCACGATAGGGCTTACCACTCATATTAATAATGCAGTTTTCGGGAGGTTTACCCTCGATTAATTTCCTCAAGGTTTCCATCAATTCTTTGACAGTGGCAGCGACGATTATACAGCGCATCTGGAAGTGATCACGGCCGACATTTAATGTGTAACTGATTTCGTCAAGAGAAGATGATGTTGATGTAGAGAGCCAATCATTAAGGTTTTTAATTTTTTCCTGCAAGGCAATGTCTGTTTTAGCACTAAGTGCGATTAAATATGCTTTTTCTTGAGATAGCGGAACAGAGTTTTCTGGAAGTGGTTCACAATATTGTTCCATAATTAAATGCGCATTGGTACCACCAAAACCGAAGGAACTAATACCCGCCCTAAGCGGAGACTGATTATTATTTTCAGTGGCGGGGTTTTGCCACTGGATGCCTTTGTTTACCACATAAAATGGGCTGTCCGCTAGATCAATATAAGGATTTAACGTTTTAAAATGCTGATTAGCGGGTAAGTATTTATTTTTCATGCACAGCAACACTTTAATCACACTTGCGATGCCGGCCGCAGATTCTAAATGACCTATATTGGTTTTAACTGAACCTAAACCACAGGTATTTTCGGCCAACGAAAGACCTTTTTTTTCTGCTAAAAAACTAAAGGCTTTTTTTAGGCCACTTATTTCAATGGGATCTCCAAGCGTAGTGCCTGTACCATGTGTTTCAATATAACTCAGCGTATCAATATGAATATCTGCTTTTTCACACGCATTAATAATAACTTGTGCTTGCGCGTTCGGATTAGGCACAGTAATTGAGCTCACATGCCCGCCATGATTAACCGAGGTTGATTTAATAATCCCATAGATATGATCATTATCACCAATCGCTTGTTGCAAAGGTTTCAGCAAAATTGCGCCAACACCTTCTGAGCGTACATAGCCATTGGCGTCTTGATCAAATGTTTTACATTTACCCTCCATGCTGAGCATGCCGGCATTAGTAGCGGCTTTATAAGCAGTATTAGACAAGAGTGCATTCACTCCCCCCGCAATGGCTATATCTGATTCTCCATTTAAAATCGATTGAATTGCATGATGAATCGCTACTAAGGAGCTCGAACAAGCTGTATCAATCGCTTCACTCGGCCCCTTCAAATTCAGTAAGTATGAAACACGATTCGCTAAAATACTGTGGGTGGTGCCTGTGGTGAGATAAGCGTCTGTAATATTTCGTTGATGTAACAGCTGCGCATAATCATGGCTAAACACTCCGACAAATAAGCCTACTTTTTGCTGCGACAAAGCGCTTATTGAATAGCCGGCATCTTCAATTGTTTGCCAGACCGTCTGCAAAAAAATACGTTGTTGTGGATCTATAATCTCTGCTTCGCGAGGTGAAATATTAAAAAAGTTAGCATCAAATGCTTGGATATTATCGATGAATCCCCCCCAACCTACGCTGGTCTCATCCATTTCCCAACGATCTTTTGGGATCTCGGTAATAACATCCTTGCCATTCACTAGATTGTCCCAAAAATGGGCTAAAGTTGGCGCTCCAGGAAAGCAGCCCTGAACGCCTATAACAGCAATATCGTTAGAATTTGGTGAGATATTATGGTTCATCGATGAATATACGATGGGGTTCTCACTCACTTTAGACGGCAATTCTTTATCAGAATAATAGCCCTGAAAACTCAGGGGATATTGTTTTAAAATGTCATTTATAAATTCATCGAAGTTTACATATTCATACATTACTGCAGGAGAAAGCGTTAACCCATATTTTTCATTGAATAGCGCTATAAATTGCACAATCGTAATGGAGTCGAGACCAAAGGAACTCACATCTGCATGAAGATCGATGTGATGAGGATCAAGCCTAAAAGCACTAGCAAGTATTGTTTTAAAGTCGCTCATTAATTTTTGCGGAATTTTAAAGTTGTTTTTTATGCCGCTTATGCCTTCACGACGATTTTTTGACAGCTCGGGTTGATTTTTAAAATGGGCATAAACAATTGCAAACTCATCTTCCAAATATAGTTTTTTAGCTAAGGTACGTTGCAGTTTGCCACTACTCGTTTTTGGCAATACCGTTTCTTTTACAAAAATTACCCCGTGTATTTCCAACTGGTGTTGCTGAGTAATAGCTTGGCGAATTGAAATTATCATCTTATCAATTTCCGCTGCCTTCGTGGTGGCCTGAATTTCTTGTAAAATAAATATTTCATCTCTACCGCCAAGTTCCACAGCAAAAACAATTTGTTGTCCTGCTGGAAAATTCCGGATGGCATCACGCACAGTCATTTCCAAGTCTAATGGATAAAAATTCTTGCCATAACGAACTATCACTTCTTTCAAACGCCCCGTTACGCAAAGCTCGTTTTTCTTTAGAAAACCCAAATCGCCGGTTCGATAGTATTTAATTTTTGAATGCGGCAGCCTTACAAATAGATTGTCATTTAACCCCTCTGCACCTTGCCAATAGCCATCCATTAACGCTTTGCCGGCAACACAAATTTCGCCTATTTTTCCAGCGGAAAGCGGTTTCAACGTAGTAGGATTAACGATAATTACACGCAAGCCCGGCAATACTCTACCGCTAGCAACCTGTTGAGTATGAGATTTATTTTTATTTACAGTAACCGCTTTATGCTGTGCAAGTTTGGGAATAGATAAATTAAAAATGACGGGTTTTTTTCCAAAGCGACTTGCAGCAATTGTGCCTGCTAATTCAGACATTCCGTAAGCACTACAAAATTGTTTAATGCTAAATCCGGCATGCTTAAATTTTTGGGCAAATTGATAAAGCGTTCCTGCTCGTATATTCTCCCCACCATTGATTGCAATTTTCCAGCTCGTTAAATTCAAATAATGATTTTCTTTACCACTTCTTTGTACGCATAAATCATATCCAAAATTAGGACAGCCACTATGGGTCACCCCATATTTTGTTATCGCTTTAAGCCATAAAAGCGGTTGATATAAAAATGTCTGTGGCGGCATAAAAATTGCCAGGCTGCCACGATATAGAGGAACGAGTAAACCACAAATCAGTCCAAATACATGGCCATGAGAGGCAAAAGTAAATGTGACGCTCTTTCGTGTATAACGCCAAATAGTAGATGATTGTTTTATATTATGAATAAGATTTCTATGTCGAATGATAGCGGCTTTGGGTGTAGATACCGAACCCGAGGTAAATTGTAAATAAGCGATCATATCCCCCTTTATTTTCAGTGATTTATAGTCCCCTGACAATCCAGGATCAAGAAGACTAACATCGGTGATAAATGTCGGTTGTCTAAATAAGGGCGATGATTCTTGCGCAGCTGAGAAAAGTGACGCCTCTGTTAAAACCCCACTGATTTCCAGATCTTTTGAAATAATTTTTAAAAAATCGCGCATTTTATAGCAGTGTTCTATTGTGGGACAAAATAAAGGGACCGCGATCACACCTGCATACAGGCAACCAAAAAATGCCACAATAAAATCGATGCCGCTAGGAAACAACAATAAAACGCGTTCGCCAACAACCGTATTAGCTTGAAGATATGCGGCAATTTCACGGGCTTTTTGATCGAGGGAGGCATAAGTTATACTGGCTGTTTCCTCTTGGCCATCCGCTAAAAACAGATAGGCGTTAAGAGAAAGAGAGGAACGTTTCTGAAGAATAGAAACTATATTTGACATGTATTTTTCCGGTGTGCTGAAGGTTTTTTTAAAAAAATCCCCAGTGAGGCTGAGGCAAAGAGACCGGTACAAAACTTAAGATTTTATTAAATATTTACACAAAAGCTATGATATGTAATTATATGCGCCTCTGTCTACAAAAAATAAAAAAACCCCTCAATTACAATTTACCCCTATAAAGGAAATTTATGTCAGATTTAACCTTTCAAAAATCCATACAAAATCATCCTGACAGGACAACTGGTACGGACGAAATCATAATTGGACGGGGGTGTAAATTAACAATCAGCGATGCAAAGAAACTGTTTCATAACAATCCACGGGTAAATTTAAGCGTAGAATCTAAAAACGAGATGCAACGTTCTTATGATTTTTTGAAGGGCTACATTGATCAACGGCTTCCTATCTATGGCATAAACACACATTTCGGCGATCAAGTAAATTTGCTTGACCCAAACCTCGCCCCCCAAAATACCACTGAAAAATACGGTGAATCAATTAACCAGCGCCAACTTAACTTAATCAAATCACATGCTTGTGGATTAGGTTCAATTCTTTCACCCGATATTGTAAAAACAGCGATGCTGTTAAGAGGACATTGTTTATCACAAGGATTTTCAGGCGCTACCCCTCAGGTAGTCACTGCTATCATAAATTTTATTAATCACGATATTGTTCCCATAGTGCGCTGCTATGGCTCCATTGGTGCTAGCGGAGATCTTATTCCCTTAGCAATGATCGCAGCAGCCATGGTGGGTGAAGAAGTTGATGTCTTATATCAAGGCAAACTTATGAAGGCCCCCCTTGCATTAAAAATGGCAGGGTTACAGAAATTTCAACCGGAAGGTCGCGATGGCTTAGCATTAATCAATGGCACCTCATTAATGACTGCCATTGCATCACTCGCCGTCTATGATCTGCACCGTATCTTTAAACAAGCATTATCGGCTATTGCGATGGCATTAGAGTCAATGTTAGTGATAGAAAGCGCTTATCATCCCCTCGTCCATCAGTTAAAACAGCAACAAGGTGAAATCCTCGTTAATGATTTTTTGCTGGCATTTTGGAAGGGAAGTCAGTTACTAACCGACCTTGATGAATTGCGTCAATCTAATCTAACGCATTTGACCCAGAATGATTCAAAACCAGCACGAGCAGTGCAAGACTTTTACTCGCTTCGATCTGTAGCCCAGGGGTTTGGGCCCTTTCATGAAAACCTAGAGCGCGCTACCACTTGGATTGAAAATGAAATGAATTCGGTGAATGACAATCCCATTGTTGATTACGTCACACAAAAAATACATCACAACGCGAACTTCATGGGGTATTACGTCACAGATGCCTGTGATATTTTAAAAATGAATATCTCACAAGCTTCCACTTGGTTACATGCTCTGCTTGCAAATTTAGTTCATCCACGTAAAAGTCAGCACCTTCCTGCCAATCTAGTTGAAGATCCGGGAACTCAGAATGGCTTTAGACCATTGCAATTATTGGCGGCTTCCTTAGCCGTGCAAAACCGCAAATTGGCACAAGTGCATCAGTCTTATATGTTACCCACTGAGGGTGATAATCAAGATGTAAATAGTCTTGGCACGCACGCAGCGCTCGACTTGAAAGAATCTACTGCTAATTTTGAACGATTAACCGCAATTTTGCTGCTCGCTGCTTGCCAGGCATTAGAATTTAGAGGCTTAGAAAAATCATCACCCAGAGCAAAAGAAATTCACTCTGTGATGCGAGAACACTTTGCTCCCGTGACGAGCTGTCGCCCGCTATCAGATGAGATTGAAAATATTGTGAGTGTTTTACAGAGCGATATAATTTAATCCCTCTCCCTGCTGAGCAGGGAGAAGAAATTATTTAATTACCATCGTGTGTTTGGAAAACTCCAATTCATTTGTACCCCAAATGAATTAGTTTGAGTTTTAACATGACCCACTGCGGAAGTGAGAGGCGTAACCAAGTTGATGGCATTCTCTTTAAAGAAGGCATGTCCGTAACCTAAATCAAAACTCACACAGGGAGTTGATTGGTAACGTAGGCCCGCAGCAAGAATAATGGCTGATCCAACAGGGTTAACCACCGAGCGAAATTTGTCATTAATAGGTGTATCTAAATATTGAACACCTGTTCGCAATGATAATTTGCGCGTTGCTCTAAATTTGAGACCGAGTGAGTAATCATAAGTATGGTGATAATCAAATGGGATATCTAAGGTGAATACTTCACCTCCCAAGGTCACTGCATTCTTAAGCGTGACTTTATCAAATACACCCCAATGAGTGTAAAAAACAGTTCCCATTACGGCCCAGCGAGGAGCAACATCATAATAAAAACTGAATTGAGCTCTAGCAGGTATAGGTGCATCCGCTCTTAATCGGCCTGAATGAAATACATTTGGAGGCAAGGGAACATATAATTTGCTGTCACCACTTGCATGCAACCATGCTTTAGAGTTAAAGCTTGCACCAAAACGCATACAAGGAAGGAATTGATATAAAATACCAGCGTGCCAACCATAACCAGATCCAGCAAGATGATTTTTAAATTCAGCATCAAAAGGAAAAGCAACTGGTGGGCCGAGCATATTATTAAGAGTAAATTGAATGAAATGCACATCAAAACCTGCACCCACTGAAAAATCATCAGTTACTCTGAAACCAAGACTGGGGCCGGTATCAATAACAACGACTTTTCCTTCCGTACCCAGAAAGCGTACCAGGGAATTTTTGCCATAATCTGACCCTAAACCAAAGGGAGAGTTAGTGCTCCAACCAAAAGTTAAACGAGGGGTTACTGGCGCAGAGAAATAAGTCGAGGGTATTAATACCTCTAATCTGTCATGCGCGCTGCCGGTTTCCCTGCGTGTAAAAAAGAAGGGGAATGGGGGCGTTGTGGTACTACCTGAAAAAGTGGTGCCGCCTATAATACCAACGAGGGGTAATACAAATTGGTAATCCTGAATTTTGACCAGACCAGCTGGATTTGAGTATGCCGTGCTAGCATCTTCCGCTGCTGCAGCCCATCCAGCATAAGCGGTTCCTAAATCGGAAACATTTATAAATGGGGTGTTAAAATCAGAAGCGAGTATGGAGGATGAAAAGCACATTGATAATAAAACAGAGGACCAGCGTAGTATTCTTCTGAAGGTCATTTATTTATCGTCCCTAATAAAAAAAAGTGATGTTATCCCAGTTCTAGAAGAGAAACAATAATTATCGGAGTGATCAAAATGTAAACATTGAAACTTACCAAAAAGGCACTGATTTTATTATCATTTGAATAAATTGCAGACAGTTATCTGATTAAATATAACTTCTTTACTTTAATTATTTTTTTTCTAGTATATACCCATACACTTCAAGGAGATTACCATGTCCCTTCAGGAGCTTACCGTTACACGATCACCCACTCATCTTTTCAAAAAAATGCGCAGCAGTTTCAAAAAATCCAAAATCCGTTTCAGTCACTGGTTTGTGCGTACGATGGATATTAGTAATCGCGAGCTAGATCCTGCGCCTACTTTTCTGAATAAGATAGGGGATTTTATTTTAAAACCTTTTATTAACAAAGACTCGATGTCTCAAATTTTAATGGGGCAATTTAGTTTTCAGGCCTTTAAAGTGGGCTATGATCTGGGGTTATTCAACTATCTAAATGATCACCCGGGTTCAAGCTTAGATGACATTGCACGTCAGCTCAAAACTGCGCATTATCCTACTGAAATTTTACTAGTAGGACTTGCAGGCTTAAAACTCATCAAAAAAATAGATGATCTTTATTATAACAGTGCCATTGCGATGATCATGACGCAAAAATCGGCTAACAAATTTACGAATTTTTATCCAAAATATATGCAATATGCTCACAATGTCTTATCGCATGGCATTCAATATCTTCAAGAGTCGGTCGTACAAAATAAACCGGTTGGCTTACATAAAATGTTTGGCCCTCAAGCGACAGATTTTTATTATGAGCTTTCGAAAAATGAAGTTGCAAATCAACATTTTGTACAACATATGTCAGCATTCAGTGAAATTAATGCACAGCGAGTTGCCAGCTTGCCTATTTTTTCTAAGCTAACCCACCTATGGCAAAGGACGCTTCTACAGTGCCGTTCAAATTATGGATTGGATGAAAACCATCGGTTTTACTGAGATCAAGCTGAAACGTTTACCGTCCAGTGAAGCAGTCATTATTGGAAAAAAACCACAATGAAGCTAAGCTATTAAGAATCAGATATAAACGAATGGGAATTCTTCGTATGGGACGCAGGCATTTATTTGAAATTGAAGACCAGCGATGGTGTCCTCACGTCATAAGAGAATCCATTACCGACTGTTTATTGGGGCTTTATAATCTACTCCATATGTATGAGCCGGCATATCAAAAAATTGCCGAGCTTTTGCATCAAACTAATACTAACAGCATTATTGATTGTTGTTCTGGAAGTGGCGGGCCCGTTAAACAACTTCGTGATTATCTCGATTCGAACAATCTACAACATATTACTATTACGTTAACGGACAAATACCCTAATCTAGAATTGTATAAGCGATTGGAGAAATCTTACGACAATAGATTAATTGGTCACCCGTCGGCTATTGACGCTTGTCGGCTACCCCCCTCTTTGAAAGGATTACGCTGTTTTTTTTCGTCCTTCCATCATTTTGGGCCAGCACAAGCAAAAAATATTTTACAAGACGCTGTAGATAACGAAGCCCCCATTGCTCTCTTTGAATGCACGCAACGTCATGTGAGTGATATTCTACGCGCTTTTCTAAGTCCAATAATGGTATGGTTGGTAATACCTTTTGCAAGGCGACTAACATGGCCGAAGTTTCTTCTCACTTATGTGGTTCCCATTACTCCCATTTGCTTCATGTGGGACTATTTGATTTCGAATTTACGAACTTATTCTCAAAAAGAATTGATGCTCATGATAAAAGAGCTGGATGCCCCTCATTATAAATGGGAGGTAGGTAAATTATGGTCGAAAAAAGCTAAAAGCTATATCCCCTATCTTGTAGGATACAAACACTAGCCAAGGATGTAACAATGCTAGAAGAGAAAACAAATAATCCGAGCCATGAAACGCATTTTCTTAGCCCGGAAGAACGTAAAGTTATCGATGAACAAATCTATCTGGAAACTTCCAAGATTGCCATTAATATGTCTACGCTGGGTGGTACCACTAATATTATTTCCGGTTTGTTTGTTCTGTGGGTAATGTTCAATAAGGCAAGTCTTGGTCTCTTATTAGGATGGTATGGCCTTTTAGTGCTAGCAAATTTAGTTAACATCGGCGCTGCGCGATATTATCGCAATAAAATAGCAGACCCGAGAGTGCATAAAATTTGGCGCCTAGTATTCTCAATTATTTTTGGGGTCATCTGTATCTTATGGGGCATTATGCCTATCTTGTTTTATACGCCTGAAATTAATTTTCAAGTCTATACTTTGTCGTTTTTGTTAGCCGTCATTATTGGTTTTAGCTTCCCCTCTATCACCGATTTCACTTTAGCCGTTATTTCACTTTGTTGCTTATTAGTGCCCTCGATAGTTTTTTATTTATATCAATGGATACATAATTTTAATGTTCCCAACCAAGGCACGGATATTAGTTTTGGCATTGGTTCCAGTTTATTGATCCTAGGCTTATTCCTTATTACCGTCTGTCGCTTTGGCTCGAGGTGGGTAAAACGATTCTTCCAATTGAGTCTCACCAATGTTGCCTTGACCGGTAAACTTGAAAATATGAACAAACTTCTAGAGCAACGCGTTAAAGAAAGAACAACAGAATTGGAAAAATCTTTAGGGCAAGTCACCTATCAGGCTACCCATGATTTGCTCACAGATTTACCCAACCATCGATCGTTGGTTCAGTTCATGAAAAAAGCCGTCCGTTTTTGTCGTCAACACGACGAAATGTTAGGTGTAGTGTTTTTCTCAATTAATGAAATCGATCGTATTTATAACGCCTTGGGTCATCAAACTGGGGATATCGTTATCAAAACGGTTGCATCACGTTTTCAAGAAGCTTATGGCGAACCCAACATAGATAATATTGAAGTATATAATTATGTCGTAACGCTATCGCGTAAAGATGTCTTTGTTATTTTACTGCAACATATTACTAGCCCTGAAGAAGTGGAAGCAAAAATTGAGCCCTTACTTAATATTCTTGAAAAACCGATCTACACCGAAAAACAAGTTATAAAATTAACTGCCAGCGTCGGAGCCAGTCTCTATCCACGTAATGGCAGGGATATCTCCTCGTTAATCATGAATGCAGACGCTGCCATGTTGTTAGCCAAGCAACCCGGCGGTAACTGCATAAAAATGTATAAAGCTGAAATCAATGCTTCTATTACTAAACAATTAGAAATGGAAAGTGGTTTACATACTGCCTTATTACGAACCGAATTCATTATCCAATATCAACCGTTCATTGATCTAAAAACAGGGTTAATTTCCGGGATGGAAGCTTTAGTGCGCTGGGAAAATCCCGCATTAGGTCGAATTGGGCCAGATAATTTCATCCCCCTTGCTGAAGCTAACGGTATTATTATCCCCCTAGGCGAATGGGTGCTGCGTTCTGCCTGTGCGCAAACTAAGCAATGGCATGAGGAGGGCCACTCTCCTTTAAAAATCGCCATTAACTTGTCAGCCAAACAGCTGCACTACAAGTTCATCATGCAATCCATTATTAATATATTGAAAGAAGTCAAACTTGATCCCCATTTTATTGAATTAGAATTAACCGAAACCACCGTATTCCAAAAAGATGTTATTCCCATAGTTAGAGAATTAAGAGAAATGGGATTTCTCTTGTCAATTGACGATTTTGGAACCGGTTATTCCGGCCTTACCAACTTGAAACAACTCACTGTCGATAAGATTAAAATTGATAAATCGTTTGTTCAGGATGTTGTGACCAGTAGTGATAGTAGAGCCATCGTCGCCAATATCATTGGATTAGCAAAAAAATTAAATATTGTTGTAGTAGCAGAAGGTGTCGAGACCAAGGAACAGCTAGAATTTCTGCAAATGAACGACTGTGATGTCGCGCAAGGATTCTATTTTAGCCCCGCAGCTGACCCGGAAGTCATTAGTGAGCTGCTGCAAAGTAAAACAAGGTTTATGCGAGATTTGTAATAATAAAAAATGTACTATTCAGCACTAAATCTGGTTCGGCAAGAACATTCAGATTTACGCTGAATTCCAACGAAAAACCAAAAGAAAAAGCGCAGCATACACAAGTATGTGAGCAGTTTTCTTTTGGTTTTTCGTTGGAATTCAGCCAAATATGGATGTTCGCCTCTAGAGGCTAATAAGCTAAAAATGAACTTTGGCGGCGATGATAGTTACCCCTGTCCAATTTTCAGGGACGCCTGTGGTGAGCAGCTCTTCGCATTTTCTAACATAATACTCACTTACCTTATCATGGGGAGAGTATTCCAAACATTTCAAAAAGAGCGTTCTTGCTTTGGTGAAATCACCCTGAGAATATTCATCAAAAGCTTGGGAGAAAGTATTGATAAGATTCTTCTCCTGCTCTGGGTCGAGGTCGAATAACACTTCCCAAATCGCAATAATTTCTTCTTTGCCCTTTACCTTGACATTATCTATCAATCTCAAGTGATATTTTTCAAGATGCTGCAACGCCTTGCGCGTGTGCTCACTGATTAAAATAGAAGCGCCGTAAAGTTCATTCAAGTCGGTAATTCGCGAAGCTGTATTCACCGCGTCACCTATTACTGACCCGTCAATACGGTGCTTACTGCCAATTGTTCCCAGAATAGATAAACCCGTATTGATCCCCACGCGTGCGCTAATCGTGAAATCAGATTGACTCAATTCAATCTCATTAAAACGTGTGATGGTCTTTTGCAGGTCAATGGCAGCCTTAACCGCATCATCGGCATTTTCAGGGAAAAGTGCCATGATTCCATCTCCGATATATTTATCTATGAAACCCTGGTTCATGCTAATGATGGGCTCCATGTAACTCAGATAGGTATTAATAAATTGGAATACATCATTAGGTGACATGCGTTCTGATAAAGCGGTGAAACCACCAATATCCATAAAGAGAACGGAAATGGATTTCTGCATACTATCGCCTAATTGAACATCCACCACATTATCTTTATCGAGTAAGTTAAGAAATTCTTGCGGCACAAATCGTTTAAAGGCTTCATACAATCTCGCATTCTCAATCGAAATTGCTATTTGTGCAGAGAGCGAATTTAGCAATTGCAAGTGATTGCTGGTAAATGCATTAATAGCTACTTTGTTTTCAAAATATAATATTCCTTGCAATTCACCGTGTTGCAGCAGTGGAGAACATAATATAGATTTAGGTTTTTCTAACATTAAATAGGAGTCATGTACGAAAAGCTTATCCGTAGATAGATCATCTATCTTCACAAGTTCTTCTGTTCGCCTTACAAAATCAATGATGGAGGTAGGCAGCGTCTTACTCTCTAAATAAGGGATTGAATCTAACATATATAAAAATTTACCTCTACGCGTATACTCACCCTCAATCAATAATTCATTATTACGTAAAAGCAACAACACCCCTCTATCGGCACCTAAGTTTTCAACTATAATTCGCAGCGTTTTCTTAACCAGCTTTTCTAACGCTATTTCTCGAGAGATGACTTGAGATGCTTTTAAAATACTGCTTAAATCAAGTGACTGCGGAAATGACGCCTGACCTTTGGTATTCTCTAGAGTAGGATCAAAAATTAATCCTGGATAAGTATTAAGTAGATCATAGGTTTTTGAAAAAGCTCCCCATTTTTTGTAAGCATAGTAAGCGTCTTGTAAATAGGAAGGCGCTAATTTTTTGTTGTAGCCTAAATAGAATCTTGCTACTACTTCATTCGCCACTGCTTCTTCGTGTAGATGTTGGTCATTGTGAGCCGCTTCTATTGCCCTATCATACAATTTAATCGCCCTGGGTAGCTTGTTGGTAATCCGTGCATACTCTGCTTGTAACAGCAAATATTTATCCATGAAGTTCATTGGTGCCGACTTAACCATTTTCTTATATATTCGAATATTTTTTCGCAAAATCTTTAAATTAGATTGTTGTTCACTACTTGAGAGCTGGTGAAAATAAGCACAGCGGCTTAAGGAACCGAAAAATAAAATAAGTGGGTAGCTGTACATTCCAATAAAATATTCCACATTGATTTTATCCGCTAACTTACACGCGTCTGCGTATTTGCCGAATAAAAAATTGAGATGTAATTTAACAAAATAAAAGGCAGTAACTTGTAATTGATTTTTACTTTTACCTTGAAAATGGAGCCATTCTTCCTCATTCATATGTTCCCCGCTCAGAGTTAGCGGGTCAGTAACATTATATCGCAGATTCTGCATCCATTGCAGAAGGAGATTAATTGAATAAATAGGAATATTTTGATTGTAAGGAATGATTGCATTCAAAAAATTAAGAGAATCATTATAAGTGGCTTCTAAATCATTACGAGACCAAAATTCATAGATACTAAGAAAGAAGGCACTATAACCGATATAGGAAATCTCCCCTAAATCGGTAGCAATCTTGTAAGACTCTAAAAGACCTGGCAGACATTCGGGTAAGGGACCCAACCAGGGTTTTAAATATGCACTCGATGAAAATAAAGACAGCCCTCTGTCTCGCTTAGACTTTGAATGAGCTCCTAGGGTGGCTGCCAAATCACTAAACTTACGGGTATTTTTTATATCACCTATTCTCCAGAAGATGAGTCCCGTCATTCCATAAGCGATTGGCGAAATAGAGGTGTTACCATATTTTAACGAAAGTAAAACAGTAGTTGTTGCCAAGAGAGCTAACAAATCAATAGCTTTAGTCTGTGCGGCGGGCATGGTCTTAACCAAAATTCTAAGTATTGCCATCATTTTAGGGTTTTTCAAAGGTGGCATGTGTATTATTGAGTCAGTCGATTTTACATACGAAATCGCTTTGATTTTGAGAATGTTATTAACCACATGTAGTTTAGTAAGTTTTGTGGGTAGGGAAACCCCGAGCTTATATAATGCTTCCTTGGCGGTAATAATTGCTTTAGTGCATTTATCCTGTTTGGTGTAAGCATCTATTTTTAACTCGTATATTTTCATGGTATCGAGTAAGGTTTTTGCTTTTTGAAAAACTTTAGCACTCCACTGTTCCATATCACTATGATTATTCGTTAAATAGGCGAGCGTGGCCGCTTCCGTGTAAAGGGCCAATGCTAGCGAATAGTTTTCATTCCAGGCATTATCATCGATTAACCACAAACCAACTTGTAAATTCAACAGTGCCTGGCTAAAAGCAACTGATTCTTTGGCTTTTTGACCTGCCATTAAATTCAGGTTAGCTAATTCTAATTTCTCATTCGGCAGAGTCATCAAATCAATAGCGGAATTAAAATGATTAACAATGAAAAAGATATTTTTTTTAATCGTTTCGTTGTCAGCATTAGCTAACATCACTTCACCAATTTTTTTATGCGCAATCTTTTTTTGCTCTTCGCTGATTAATTCATAAGCGGCTTGGTGCACGCGATCATGTAAAAATTTATAATAGAAAGAAGAAGAGCCATCGCCGTATGCCTGCATCTCTCCATCATAAGGAAGAATGTATCCTTCATTTAAGGCAGGGCGTAATGCCGTTACCACATCCAACATGGTAGCAGAATGACTGATTTGCGTTAATGTATCGAGTGAAAATGCATTGCCAATACAAGCAGCTAGTTTCAATAAATCTTTCGTTTTGTCAGGAAATTTTTTAAGTTTTCGGATCATCAAATCAACCACATTCTCCGTGGCGGGAAGTTTTTTAATTATGTTAATATCCCATTTCCACATTCCATGCACAGGATCAAACCAAATGAGTCTTTCTTCATACATCATGATTAATAATTGATTGGTAAAAAAAGGGTTACCTTTGGTTTTTTGGTAACAAATTTTTGCTAGATCAGTCACAGCACTGGGTTCACGAAACAAAGTATCAGAAATTAATTGTTGAACCTGCAACAAACTCAACGGCGTGAGTTTGATGCTTTTAATAGTTCCAAATACATTAGCAAGAGGATGTTGACTAGTTATTTCGTTAGAGCGATAAGCCCCAATAATTAATAGGTTACTAACGTCTGAATCAATTATGCATTTTAAAAGCTCGAGGGATGAAAAACTACTCCATTGCATATCATCAATAAAAAGAACCAACGGATGATCCTTAGTGGCGAAGACTTGAATGAAATCTTTGATAACACGATAAAAAATTACCTTGGCATTCTCAGGCTCTATTTCACTCTCATCTACATGGTGCCCAACAATAAGTTCCAGGTCCGGCACTAAATTAGTGAGTATAGATATATTGTCGCCTACTTTTTCGATGATGGCTTCCTTCCAGTAACGCAAATTCTCTTCATTTTCAGTTAGAACTTGCTTCACTAAGCTAGTGAACAGATTGACGAATGCACTGTAGGGAATGTCTTTTTGAAATTGATCAAACTTAGCGCTGCAATAGTAGCCATGGTTGGCTACCACAGGTTTATGAATTTCATTTATGAGCATCGACTTACCGACACCCGCAGAGCCCGTCACAAAAACGATATTGGCTTTACCTTCACGCGCTTCTTCGAAACCCTTTTGCAATAGCTCTAATTCTTTTTCTCTGCCATATAATTTACGCGAAATAATAAAGTGTTCGGAAATATCGCGTTTTGCTAGTGGAAATTCCTTTATCATGCCAGTCGCTTTGTAGCGTATAAGACATTGTTGTAAATCAGTCTTTAATCCAAAAGTACTTTGGTAGCGATCTTCGGGAATTTTAGATAAAAGCTTCATAACAATATTGCTAATCATGGCAGGAATTTTAGGATTTATTATTTCTGGAAGTACAGGAATTTTGGTGATGTGTGAATGCACCATTCCAATGGCATCCGATGATTTGAAAGGTACGTCACGCACTAACATTTCATACAATGTGACACCGAGTGAATAAAAATCGGTGCGGTAGTCTATAGGGCGATTCATACGCCCAGTTTGTTCTGGTGATATGTAGGCCAGTGTCTCTCGTAAAAGATCAGAGCTATAAGCATGCCAAGGAATAGTCATGGCTTCGAAGTTAATGATTTTGGCATTACATCGTTTTAAATTGATTAAGATATTCGCAGGTTTGATATCTTTATGGATCATATTTCTGTAATGCAAATCGCTAATAACGTCCGTTAAGGAAATCGCAATAGATAAAAACTGCTCTATGCTGAAGGTGTTTTCGGACATGAATTGCGATAATACTACTTCTCCATCATCCTCTAAGACATAAGCTGCTTGTTTGCCGTTATCAATAAATTCAATAGGTTTAAGGATATCTTTTAAAGGGAGCTTAGTTAGTAAGACATACTCTTCCTGTAGACGTTTTAAATCATCTAAGTCTGGGGGCTCAGTTACAATTTTTTTTAATATAACCGGTCTATTATCCTGCAACCTTATACATCGATAGAGAGCTGTTCTACCATCTCTTTTCAGAAGTTGCAGGGATGAAAATCCGCTAACTTCAAACACTTACCTGTCCTCTATATCTACTACTGTAAGTATAGTAGTTCCTTAATAAGGGTAACGCTGTCAAGCTACAGGCCACAATTTGATGGTAGAGTAAATGCTATAATTAAGGGACTTGAAGGATCACCTTGTTGAAGTGAAATCAACATATAGGAATATTGATGATTAAGGGGTACTTGCTACAGGAAAAATTACATTATGATGATCGCTTTGACGTTTATCGCGGCTTATGCATTAAGAATAATAAAAAGGTTATTTTAAAAATAACACGCCAGAAACACCCTTCGGAAAAAGAAATTGCCTTATTGCAGCATGAATATCAAATTTTAAAGCAGATTGAGCACATAAAAGGAGTTATTCATGTTGTTGATTTTATCGAAGGCGATATTACAGCATTGATTTTGGAGGATGTTGCAGGAGAATCACTTCAGACGTATTTTGACAACCAACCTATCGATTTAGATAATTTTTTCACCGTAGCCTTAGCTCTAAACCAAATTGTTGGCGAACTTCATGAAAATAATATCATCTATAAAAATTTCCGACCGGTCTCTATTTATATAAAGGATAATATTCTTAAATTAGTTGACTTCAGTCTCTCCGCTCAATTAGTAGAGGAAAGCCAGGAGTACCAATCTGACAAAGAATATCAAGAACTTTCCGCTTATACCGCCCCAGAACAAACAGGAAGAATTAATCGACCGATTGATTATCGTACGGATTTTTATTCTATGGGAGTAGTTTTTTTTGAACTGCTAACTGGGCGCCGCCCCTTTCAATCCCAAGATCAGCTACAATTAATACATTTAATTCTGGCAAAACCCGCCCCTTTAGTCAGTCAGTATAATTCAGCTGTTCCTGCTCCCATTGATGCCATTATTACTAAGTTGTTGTCTAAAATGTCCGAAGAACGCTATATCAGCTCCGCTGGGCTTAGAGCCGATCTATTAGAATGTCAACGGCAGTGGCATGAAAATAAAAAGATCGATCTATTTACTATCGGTGAAAAAGATATGCATGATCGTTTGTTCATTTCGGATCGATTATATGGTCGAAAAAAACAAGTAGCGGATTTATATTCCGCCTTTATGCGTGTCAGCCAAGGTGCCAGTGAAATTGTATTAATATCTGGGTACTCGGGGGTGGGTAAAACCTCAGTGGTGAAAGAAGTTCAAAAGCCTATCATTGAAAAAAAGGGCTACTACATTCAAGGCAAATTTGATCAAATGCAATCCTCGATTCCCTTTAGTGCTATTGTAACTGCTTTTCAAGGTTTAGTTACCCAATTGCTTGCTGAAAGCGAAAATAATTTAGATAAAATACGTCGTCTTTTGTTGAAGGCGCTTAACAATATGGGCCAAATTGTAATAGATGTGATTCCCGAAGTAGAATTAATTATCGGCAGACAACCATCCGCCCCCCCCCTAAATTCCGCTGAAGCACAGCATCGATTTAATTTTGTGTTTTTGAAGTTTGTACAAGTCTTTGCCCAAGCTGATCACCCAATTGTGATCTTTTTAGATGATTTGCAATGGGCTGATATTGCTTCATTGAAATTAATTGAAAATGTCCTTTCAGATAAAGAAACACACTATATATTAATTATCGGTGCGTATCGAAGCAATGAAGTAGACAGCAGTCACCCATTAAAAGTAACCCTTCGTACGCTGAAAAAAATAAATGTAGCAGTAAGCAATATTGCATTAAAACCGTTATTATTGAAAGACATTCAAGATCTACTCAGTGACACCTTAGCGGCTACAGAGGATGATGTAAGCGGATTAGCCACTCCCTTACACCAAAAAACTCAGGGCAATCCTTTTTTTCTCAATATATTTTTGAAAATGCTTTATCAGGAAGGTTTACTGTTTTTTTCACATCAAGATAGTCAATGGGAATGGAACATTAAAAAAATAATGCAACAAACGGTCACGGATAATGTAATCGATCTACTCACCGCTAAAATCAATCAACTCTCTCCAGACACGCAAGAAATACTCAAATTAGCCGCATGTTTTGGCCATCGCTTTACCCTTAAACAGTTAGTTTTAGTAAGTCAGCAGCCAGCGATGAAAATAGGGCAGCAGCTTTTAGAAGCGATTAAATATAATTTGATAATTAATTTGGATGAAATTTATAAAACTACAACAGTAGTAGCTCTCGTTGAATCAGATGTAACGCTCGACAAGCTTGAGTTACATTATCGTTTTGCCCATGATCGAATTCAGCAAGCGGCATATGAACTCATTCCTTATACTAAAAGAAATGATCTGCATCTTAGAATTGGTCGATTATTGTTAAAAGAAAAAATTTTGACGGAACAAGATGAACGCCTCTTTGAAATAATGGAACATTTCAACTACAGTCTGTCGCTTATTTCTTCGCCTGAAGAAAAACACCAGCTTGCTCAATATAATCTTTGGGCAGGAGAAAAAGCTAAAGCATCTACGGCTTATCAAGCCGCTAAAGAATACCTTCAAGCAGGAGCGAATTTACTCAACGAAGATGACTGGAAAGATAATTATAATTTAACTTTTAATATTTATAAAAATTTAGCAGCATGCAAATATCTCACCGGTGATTTTGAAGAAGCAGAAAAGCATTTCCAAACACTCATAAATAATGCCAAGAATACTTTAGATAAAATAGAAATTTATCGACTCAATTGCGAAATGCTATCTACTTTGAATGCCCATGGAGAAGCACTTACTCTTGGCTTGCGTGCTTTAAATATGCTTGGCATTAAAATACCACGCAAAGCAAAAACACTTCACGTGTTAAAAACAATTTTAAAAATTAAAATTAAAATAGGTAGGAGACGAGTCCAAGATATCGATTTGTTGCCCATCCATAACCCGGAGCAAAAAGCGACAGTAGATCTTATCACCCAACTTCTAAATAACGCGTTTATTATCGACCAGAATCTGTTTGTTTTATTATCGTGCACCAACATTTATCTCAGCCTTAATTATGGTTACACCGATAGTAATGCCATGTCATTTCCTGTCTATGCCTTCGTTATTATGCATTCACTTAACATGTATCAAGCGGGCATTGATTTTGTAGAGTTTAGTAATAAGTTAAAAGAAAAATATGGCACCTCTACTTTTGAAGGTAAAAATCAATTTATATTAGGCGCCTTTATTGATCCGTGGCGAATTGATGTTAATGCTTGCCCTGAAATTCTTAGCCGTGCATTTCAACTAAGTTATAATACTGGCGATTTAGTCTACGCTCACTATTGCAATTTATTATTAGTAAATACTTCTTTTTTGGCAGGTAAATCATTATCAGAGACAATTGGCTATCTACAGGATACTAACTCATTTGTGGCTAAAGCAAAAATTAGTGATTTCAGAGGAGTAGTTTCATTTTGGAATTATCTTATGCCCTGTCTAGAGCAGAAGAGTGAATTTAAACAATCAACCGTACTCGAATATGAAATGCGTATTCTTGCAGGTGGCAGTAAAACCGAACTGTGCTTCTTTTATAGTTATCTCACTAAAATCTTCTTTCTATATGGTGATATGGCTAATGCATTAAAGTATGGACATCATTATTGGAAAAATTCCCAATATGGGCAAGGTATGGTGAGTAATGTTGAATTTATATTTTATTATGCACTTGCTATGACAACTTGCTATAAACAAGCGGATCCTTGGGAACGATTTAAATTTTCGAGAGCGCTTAAAAAAGCACTTCGCCAGATAAAGCGTTGGGCGAGCTGGTGCGACATTAACTTTGGCGCTTATCTTTCCTTGTTAGAAGCCGAATTGGCTGCGAATAACAAGGATACCAATAAAGCAATCCTCTTGTATGATCAAACTATTAAAACAGCACAGAAAAATAATGCCTTATTCTTAGCCGCAATTGCCAGTGAATGTACCGGACGTTTTTACATTAGCCTAAAAACACATAAACTGGCGGCTTTTTATTTTGCAGAAGCCTATTCAATGTATAAAGAGTTTGGTGCATTAGAAAAATGTAAAATACTTGTTGAAACCTATCCTGAGTGCTTTTCTATTTCTAAAGATGAAACACCTGAAATGCCCCCTGCCATTAATCAACCGATGTCATTAGATATGCTGGCTATTTTAAAATCTACGGAAATTATAACGAGCGAAATTCGTCTAGACCGCCTCCGTAAAAAACTTTTATTAGTGATCCTCGAAGTTACTGGTGCCCAACGTGGTATAATTTTGGTTAAGAAATCTAATAAGTGGCTAATCGAAGCAGATGGAAACATTGAAGAGCAATTAATCTATCTCAGCAAAGAAGAACCAGTAACCTCCCAGAAACTTCCCCTTTCATTATTAAATTATGTCCAACGCACAATGCAGCCAATCATTATTCAAGAAGCTACTCAGTCTCAGATAACAATGATTGATCCTTACATTCAGAATGATAAGCCAAGGTCTCTGCTTATGTTGCCCATCTTATATCAAGGGCAATTAACACGCATGTTGTATTTAGAAAACAAAAGTAGCAGCCATGTTTTCACGACACAAAACTTACAAAGCTTGCAATTAATTGCTTCGTCGGCAATGATTTCACTTGAAAATGCACGGCTTTATCATCAAGCAAGTCATGATTCATTGACGGGATTGGCAAATAGAAATCTATTGGAACAAATTTTTAAAGTTAGCGCTAGTCAAGCTACGCGCATGAATAAACAAATCGTATTGTTCTTTTTGGACTTGGATAATTTTAAAACCATTAATGATACGTTAGGCCACGAAATTGGCGATAGATTACTTGTTTATGTTACCGAAAAAATCTCAGAGGGATTACGCGAGGGAGATATTGCTGCGCGACTTGGGGGCGATGAATTTGCTATTATGCTGGTAGGAATAGAGGACGTTCGTCAAATTACGGTGATTGCAGATCGATTATTTCGTTCCATCACTGAGCCTGTGCAACTGCTGGGTCATCAAGTGCAGATTACCTCTAGCATGGGTATTTGTCTTTACCCCAAAGATGCTAAGGATGTGAAATCACTTATTAAGTTAGCAGACATTGCGCTTTATCAAGCCAAGGAACAGGGCAAAAATCGCTACCACTTTTATTCAGAAAGTTTACAAGAGCAATACCGTGAAATACATCGCATGGAATCGGAGCTGCAACACGCTCTCGAAAATCATGAATTTCGAATTTATTATCAGCCAATCATAGATATTATGAATAATAAAGTCGTCAGTTTTGAAGCGTTACTGCGCTGGGATCACCCTAAAAAGGGTTTATTAGAAGCGAAGCATTTTATCGATGTATTAGAGAAAAAAGCACTCATAATTCCTGTGAGTGAATGGCTTATTTATAAAATATGTCAGCAAGCCAAGCTATGGCAGATGAGTAATTTGTTAAAAGTTCCTATCGCGGTCAATACCTCAGTGATACAATTTCATCGCCAATCCTTAAGTAAGTTTATTGCTGCCACTCTAAACAAATTTGATTTAGACGCACATTATTTAGAACTTGAATTAACTGAATCGACCTTTATCGAAACCAACACTCGGGTATTTGAGGAAATTGATGCGTTGCTACGCTTAGGAATAAAACTTGTCATAGATGACTTTGGTGCCGGTTATTCTAGTTTAGGATATCTTAAACGCTTGCCTGTAAGTAAGATCAAAATTGATCAATCATTTTTCAAAAAAAGCTCCGATAATGATTTCGATTTGATTATCGTAGCGGCCATTACCGCTCTTGCGCATGAATTAAAATTAGAAGTAATTGCTGAAGGCATTGAAAATGAAGCGCAACTAAAGATCGCGAGAGATCTAAATATTGATGCCATCCAAGGCTACTACTTTAGTTACCCCCTTAGCACAGCAGAATGCGAAGAATTTTTAAAAAAGACCGCATAATATAATAAGTCCGTTTGGTATTTGCAATGTTGAGCTCGGAAACACTCTCTGTAAAGCTAATCTCACCAATTTAGGGTGACAACCAGCCTAAATATTCTTATGCTAGCTCCTTTAATTATGGAGCCACCAATATGACAAAAGTTAAAGCCATACCTGAAGGGTATCACAGCGTTACCCCTTATTTAATCGTAAACAATGCTTCAAAAGCTATTGAATTCTACACCAAGGTTTTCGGTGCTAAGGAATTTATGCGTATGGAACGCGAGGGCAAGATAGCCCATGCTGAGTTGGAATTAGGCACCTCCAAAATTATGCTTGCTGATGAATGTGAAGAAAGCCATGCTAAAAGCCCTCACACACACGGTGGGTCTTCAGTGGGGCTTCTATTATATGTTGAAGATGTAGATAACGTTTTTGCTAAAGCGCTTGCCTGTGGTGCCAAAGAGATTCGGCCTCTTACCAATATGTTTTATGGTGATAGAAGCGGCACTATCGAAGACATCTCAGGGCATCAATGGACCATTTCTACCCATATTGAAGATGTGACGCCTGAAGAAATGGAAGTTAGAATGGCAGAATTCCAAAAAAATTGAGTAGTCGGGTCGACTGCACCCACACTTTTATAAATATTTGAATGTTTTTTTTTTACGTTAATGATCATTAATCTATGGAGTATTTGTTTATGTTAAAAAAATTCGTGTTAGGTTGCTTAGCGCTTGCTGCGTTAGGAAGTATATCTTCTGCTTATGCTAAAGATGAAGCTGCAATGATGCCTCCTAAGCCAGTTGAAAATGCAGTATTGGAAAGCATGGTTGGAACTTGGCAAGGCCAGAGCAATATGATGGGAACGAAAATGAATGACACCATCAAAATTTATTGGGCACTGAACCATCAATTTCTTGTGACAGAACTCAAAGCCGTTGCAGTCGATAATGCAAACAACACCTACGAAGGCATGGGTATGTATGGTATTGATAAAGAGGGTAAAGTAAAAATTTGGTGGTTTGACAGCTGGGGCGCTCCTACTGTCACGACCGGCAAAGGCGTGACTCAAAATAATGAGTTGATTATCAATGATAGCAATTCTCGGTTTAACGAAGTACGCTCGTTTAAAGTGAATGGTAATGAAATGACCATGCACGCTAAAGGTAGCATGAACGTTAATGGCAAAAATGAGCCTTTCCAACAAACAGTGGTTTACAAAAAATAGATTTTTTCCCGGTACTCGCTAGGTACCGGGATTTTTTAAATGCGAGGACTTTTTAGCCTCATATCCTCCAGGTCTAGCTCCCTCTCCAAACGATGAAAAACATCATCATGTATAACACCATTTTTTCTAAGATCAATAAGTGCCTTACGTTCGGTATTGATTAAATTGCGAGTCAGTTTTCTTATTTTTTGGTCGATCTTATTAAGTGTCGAATAAGGCGCATCTTTCAAATTCGATTCTAAAGCAGCTAATCGTCTTATGTAACGCACACGCAATTTTTCGATATAACCTTTAATATCGGTAGATGCCTGAGAGTTTCTATCCAGCTCCTCAAGCACCGCCTTCATGGTGACAATTCTGGCAAGTGCCTCTTCGTGATTAAATTGACTATCTTTCTCAAAATGAAACCATTTAGATACCAACGAAAGCGTCAAGGTGGGCAAGAGTAATGTGATTAAAATTATCGAATAAGTTAATAAAATAAGGAGTGACCTATATGGAAATGGCTCACCCGAGGGAAGAAAATTGGGTAAAGACATCACTAAGATAAGGGACAAAAGCCCGCGCATACCAATCCAACTTAAAGTTGCCAATGCAGACCAGTGGGGCACGGGATCGTTTTCACGCAGCTTAGCACTGAAATATCGGGGAATGTATGCTGAGGGGTAAACCCAAGCAAAACGGATAAAAAGAATCACCACGTTTATAATTACGACATAGGAGATAATTTGAGACCAGCTAAATTGCCCTAAGTCTTGAATTACAAATCGCAGCTGCAATCCAATTAAGATAAAAATCAAACCATTAATGACGAAAATAAATTGTTCCCAAACGGTATGTGCTTTGTGGCGAGATAAGGGGCCTGTAATAATAGGGAATTTACGTGAAAAATATATTCCTGCAGTCACCAGACAAATGATGGGTGAAATTCGGAGACGGTCAGCAATAATATAAGCAAAATAAGGCACAAGGAGAGAAAATATATTTTGCGCTTTCGCAACGGTTAACCAGATATACATGCGTGTACTCAACCATCCGATGAGATAGCCTAATATTACCCCACCTAAAGCGGCTATAAAAAAATCAACTCCTGCACCCCACAATGAAAATGTTCCCGTCATTAATGCAGCAATCGCATACCGATAAGCCACCAAAGCGGTTGCATCGTTGATCAAACTTTCGCCTTCAATGATTGTTATTAGGCGTCTAGGGATGTTTAGTTTTTTTACAATAGAAATGGCTGAAGAGGCATCAGTCGGCGACACAATTGCCCCAAATATAAAACACACCGCCCAACTCATCGCCGGAATTAATAGCTTCATTACGACTGCAACAACGCACATTGTGAATAAAACCAAACCAATCGCTAACATCGTAATAGGGCGTTTGTTAGCCACAAAATCGCGCCATGACGTGAAGAAAGCGGCAGAAAATATTATGGGAGGAATAAACAAGACGAGCAATAAATTGGGTTTAAAATTAACATCGGGTAGGCCTGGGATGAAACTGACTAGCAAACTTGCTAAAAGTAAAAAAATTTCGGCGGGCATTTTTATTTTAGAAGCAAGTGTGGTAGCTATTGCTGAAAATAAAAGCAACGCCAGCAATATTTCAATGAAACTCATCCATTATTCCATTAGTGTTGACGGTAGAGCTAATAATACTTCTGATTAAGTTGAGGCGTTTCTTCTTCTTTAATTAAGTATGAGGTCATTGCAATGATAATCAAGGATGAAACTTTGTAAGCATCCTCCTCATTCAAACCGCCTTCTAAATAATATCCTAGCAAGTTCGTGGCAAAAATGGCGATTAAATTCATGAAGGCGTCATCAAATCGTCCTTCACCAAAATTGTAACAGGGAGCAAATGCAGCAAAAAAATTGCCAGTATACAAAGAGCTGCGCCCCGAAAAGAAAGTGAATAGAGTTCCTAGACAAAAAAATGACGAGCCCTGTCTGACACTTTTTAAACGTTTTTCTAACATTTTTTTCTCAAATTTATCATTGAGATGCTTGGATACAGAGCCAAAATAGAATGGCTTAATTAAAAAGTACTGATCGGTCTTACGGGAGGCACTGAATCTTTAACGCGCTAACCCAGCGCGAATAATAACACACATTATACATAAGAAGCCAAACACGCTACTTGCTAGCGGCTAATAAAACAATTAATCTCTTATCACAATAAAGTTAGCGGGGTAGTACTCTCTCACCCGGCAAGTCAAAATTCTACCGCAGTGCGGCAAAGAACAAGGATAACTCAATGGGCAAAGGTCACAGTCATGCTATTCCAACTACGACTAAAGAAAGGCCGTTAATCTATGCCTTGATTCTGACGGGTCTTTTTATGTTTGCTGAGATCATCGGTGGAGTGCTTACAGGGTCTCTTGCATTAATTTCAGATGCGGCGCATATGCTAACAGATGTGACTGCATTAATAATCGCTTTAATGGCCATTAAAATTGGTCGGCGCCCCGCTGACGCTTCACGGACATTTGGTTATTATCGATTCGAGATATTAGCCGCTGCTTTTAACACGATGATGTTATTTGTAGTTGCGATTTACATTTTGTATGAAGCCTATATCCGCTTTAGTAAACCTCCTGAAATCCATTCCCAAGGTATGCTGATCATTGCCACCTTAGGTTTAATAGTTAATCTTATCTCAATGAAATTACTTACCGCTGGCAAGGATAAAAGTCTTAATATAAAAGGCGCTTATCTCGAAGTATGGAGCGACATGCTTGGCTCCCTCGGCGTAATTTTAGGCGCGATTATCATTCAAGTCTCAGGTTGGACTTTTGTCGACTCGATCATTGCCGTTTTGATAGGGTTATGGGTGCTCCCCCGCTCCTGGATTCTACTAAAAGAAAGTGTGAATATTTTATTGGAAGGGGTGCCTGAAGGAATAGATTTACCCAAACTTTCGGCGGCTATCTGCTCTATTGCAGGGGTGCTGAATATCCACGAATTACATGTCTGGGGAATTACCAGCGAACGCATAAGTTTAACCGCGCACGTTGTGGTTAATGAGAAATATGATGGCGCCCAAGTGGTGCAGCAGATGCGTGAAATGTTAGCCACCGAATTTAGTATTACCCATACCACATTGCAGTACGAACGTAAAATATGTATGGATGAAGATAATTTTTGTAGTTTAGCTTCACAGCACTAATTTTTGAATTTTGCTCGAACGTTCAGTTTTGCGCTGAACTTAAAGGAAATACAGTGAGTAATGCGAACCCTATTTATTTTAAATTCACTCAGAAATTAGTCATCATTGGATTCGGTAGCATCGCTCAAAGTGTTCTGCCGCTTATATTTCGCCACATTCAAATAGAACCACAACAAATCACCATCATTACCGTGAATAATCAGGGGTTAAACGTTGCTCAAGAATACGGCATTAACTTTCAATTAGAGACCCTCACTGCTCAAAACTACCAAGCAGTGCTGAGCCCCCTTCTTTCGCAGGGTGACTTCGTTCTCAATCTTTCGGTGTCTGTCTCAAGCCTTGACCTGATTAAACTCTGTCGACAACAAGGGGCGTTGTATCTTGATACCTGTATTGAGCCTTGGGAAGGTGGGTATACAGATGCTGAGCTTGATCCATCACTTCGCTCAAATTATGCGCTCAGAGAACGGGTAATGGAAATTAAGCATCATAACTCGGGCGGACCCACCGCGGTTATTACGCATGGTGCAAACCCAGGCTTGGTATCCTATTTTCTTAAAGCTGCATTATTAAATATCGCCAAAGATAATGGCGAAGTAGTGAGTGAACCCTTGTCACAATCTGGGTGGGCTAAGCTGAGTGAGCAGCTTCATATAAAAGCGATTCATATCGCGGAATATGATTCACAAACTTCGACCATACCAAAGTCTTCTGATGAATTTGTCAATACCTGGTCAGTAGATGGCTTCATTTCAGAAGGATTACAGCCAGCGGAATTGGGTTGGGGGACACACGAGAGACATTGGCCGGCTGATGGACATCAGCATACGTTTGGCTCAAAATCTGCAATCTATCTCAGTTGCCCTGGCGCTGCAGTGCGTGTGCGGACATGGGCACCTATCAGCGGATCATTTCATGGCTTTTTGATAACACATGGCGAAACGATTTCGATTGCAGACTATTATACGATACAGGAAAATGGCAAAGTTCATTACCGTCCCACGGTGCATTATGCTTATCATCCGTGCCAAGATGCTGTGTTGTCTATTAATGAACTAGCAGGACACGAGTGGCAACCTCAAAAATCGAAACGCTTGTTGATGCAAGAGATTACCGACGGAGCGGATGAATTAGGGGTGTTATTGATGGGCAACACCAAGGGCGCCTATTGGTATGGATCTATCCTTTCGATCACAGAGGCAAGAAAGTTAGCGCCTCATAATAATGCAACTAGTTTGCAAGTCTCCGCAAGTGTACTTGCGGGAATGCTTTGGGCATTAGAACACCCCGATGAAGGTCTCGTGGAGCCGGAAGACATCGATCATACATTTATACTGAATATTGCACGTCCTTACCTTGGAGAGGTCGCAGGATATTATACTGACTGGACCCCCATTAATGATCGTGAAAAATTATTTTCTGAAAAACTTGATCGAACAGATCCTTGGCAATTTATAAACATTCGCGTTTGATAATTTTGACCTATGAATGGATTCAAGCTACTAAATTTTTTTTCACGCTGGTATCAAATCAAGCCAACTGAATTCTTTATCGTTCAATTGTTCCTCTTCTATTTAACCGCCATCAGCAGTTTCTATGTTGTCGGTGTGAGTACAGGAGAAACACTTTTTTTATCACGACTCGATATAGGCACCTTAAAGGACCTGCTCCCCTGGATTTTTATCAGCATTTCAGTCTCCACTATTATTATCACTTGGCTCTATAGTCATTTTATAAATAAATTACCTCGCGTTAAATTAATCATCACTTGCGATGGGCTAATTGCGCTTAGCATCATACTATTTAGACAATTACTTGAGCTCAGCCCTGTACCCTCTTGGATTTATTTTGCGCTAATTGTTTGGATCGAAGCCTGTGCTGGATTTAAGATAGCGCTGTTTTTTTCTTACCTGGGAGACTATTTCTCTTCACGCGATGCGAGGCGTTTGTATAGTTACATCCTGATTGGTATGGCGCTCGGGTCAATACTAGGCGGTTTATTCACATTAATAACCTCAAAATACATTCTTGTTAAAAATTTACTTTATGTAGCGGTGATAATTCTTTTGTTAACCAGTGTGATTGGCTACTACATATCCATCGTGGCCAAACCTTGCCAAATTAATAGTCATAAACAACACGTTAAAATACCCTTAAAAAATTTAATAGAACACCCCTATCTAAAATTAATTTTTTTAATAACTATTGCCAGTGCCATCTGCTTTGTTATTGCTGATTATCAAATGTTAATTACGGCAAGTCAGGTTATTGCAGGAGCCGAACTCGCAGGATTTTTCGGTAAATTTTTTATGGTGATTGGCTTCGTGCAATTAGGCATTGAAACGTTATTGGGCACATGGCTACTTACACGTTTAGGGGTAATCAAAAATCTGTTTGTACTGCCATTTTTGCTAATGATTCAAAGTATATTTTTTGCAGGTTATCCTACTTTATTTTTTGCAACCGCAATCAATTTCACTTACTTAGCGCTCTCAGAAACAGTTGACCTATCCAGTCGCCAATTATTGTTTTTACCATTATCTACCAAGACGCGTCTTTATAGCTCAGCCTTAGCTAACGGAATTCTTGAACCTGCCGGTAAAATTGTGATTGCATTAATTCTTTTTGTTTATGCCATTATCAACGCGCCCATTCAAGTTTATACCGTCACTTTATTCTTAATGGCTGGTGTTTGGATTGCTTTGATTTTTCCTCTCAAAAAACGTTATCAAATAGCATTATCTAATATGTTACGTAGTGATAAATTGTACACTGAGGAATTGGAAGCTGATATCGCTACCTTTCACAAATCATTAATGGCATCCGATAATTATCCATTGGTGAAAAATTTATTAGAAGAAACGAATGCGACAAAATTACTTTTTGTCTTGAATGTTTTGCCCGAGAAAACACTGAAACAATTTAAGCCACAACTTAAAGAAATACTGAGCTTTAGCAAAGATAATGCTGTCATTGAATTTATCTTAAATGTGCTAGGGCGTGTAGGAAATAGAGAAGACCTACCCGTCATCGAAAAATTCTTAGTAGCAGAAAACGCCCGCATAATCAGGGTGGCATTAAATATATACTGTAAATTGATGAATACATTTCCTCTTGATGTCTTTGAACGATTTTTTCATTCCGAAGATAGTTCAATTAAGATGGCAAGCTTAGTGAATTGCTTCAAATATCGAGGTAAAAAAGGCAAAATTATTGTCAGGGAAGAACTCGCTCTTTTATTAAAAAATAATCCCCTCGACGCTTTAAAGCTTATCCAAGAAATCGGTGGTTCCGGGATGACTCTCCCCCTCAATAAACTGCTTTGTCACACCGATGCAAAAGTACGCATCAAAGCAATCCAAGCGGTCCCCGCTCTACCCTATCCCCGCTTAATTCCAAATCTCATCAAAAACTTAGTAAACTCTTCTTCGACATGGAATGATGTCCGCAGAGCATTGCATGCTATGCCGTCAGAGACAGAGTCAGCTTTGATTATATTTTACAATGATGCAGATTTATCAGAAAAAGTGCGCAGTTTTTTATTAAGTATTTTAGGTAAGATAGGCGGCGTGGTTTCTTTGAACTATCTTTTGCGTGTCCTCAACAATAAGCAATCTTCACCCATGCTGCTTGTTGCAGCCAAAGAGGGTTTGCAGTTATTCAATTATCCAATGACATTACCTGCTGATTTGAAGCAAGAACTTAAAATCGCATTAGCCCGATTGCAACAACAGTTATTAACACTAAAAAGCGCCTACTTAGAAATTAATACTGCGACAAAATTACGCGCTTTATTTTATGATACCTTCTATTTTTATGCGGAAATATTTTTTAATTTATTGGGTTTATATTATGGTTTAAAAGAATTAGGCCGTGTCATTCCCCACTTAGAAACTATTCATGAGGAAAAATTAGGCGCTGAAATATTAGAGTTTCTGGAGGTGTCTGTTTCACGCACTCATTTCAATCAAATAACAAAATTATTTTTACCGCCACTTGATTCTCTCAAATCTCACAATATAGGCATGCAACCTGCCATTATTAGTCAATTACTAGCAATGGATTGTTGGGTGCGATCGCTCACGCTGTACTACATCGTTGAAAACGACATTGTCATCAAGGAAAGTCCCATGGATAAACAAGAGCACTTCTTAACATCAAAAATTAATACTGTTTTACTGCTGAAACAAATTGAACTATTCAGCACTATCGCAACCCATTATTTACTCGGCTTTGCCGAAATAGTGCATGAAGACCATTTCTTTACGAACGAATGCCTTTTTAAGGAAGGAGACAAAGGCGACTCTTTATATTTAATAACAGCAGGGCTAGTGAGTATTCAGACAAACAACGAAGAGTTATCCCAACTTGGCCCTGGAGAGTGCTTAGGGGAAATGGCACTTCTGGATAAACTGCCCCGTTCTGCCAGTGCAATTGCTTTACAAGACACCCACGTGCTTAGAATAGATGGGCCAGATTTTGAAGAAGCATTATTAGTCCACCCCGAAGTTGCTTTGAGTTTATTGAAGATTTTGTCCCGACGACTACGCAATTAATCGGTTTTGTCGAAAGAGAAGTGGTTACCCGCGACCCACCCTCCACGTCGTCCCGCGACCAAACCCCTCCACGTCGTCCCGCGATTTATTCGCGGGATCC
>JACCWJ010000028.1 GCA_013697705.1 Gammaproteobacteria bacterium
TGGATAACTCTCGCAAGCTCGAGTTACCCACATACCCACAGGCTCAACAAATATTTTATTAATTTTAAGAGGGTGATATCTCCTAAAATTTAATTGGTTGCTGGTCTAGACATGGGGGTCACTTAAAGCTGAATATTTCCCTATCAAGTGAACGGTGGAGCTTTTTTCTCATTTATCTCTTTTTCTGGGAAGTTTCAGTTTGAACCAAAGGGGGCAGCATGACAATTAAGTTTTCAAAATTAACTAGAGCTAATATGCGTAAGTTATTGGTAAATGAAAAAATAATTGAACATTGGATAATCTTTGAGCGATTGGAAAATGGCGATGGCCGCTACACAGTCAACATCATGGTTGATGGTCAACGCGTTCATCGTGTAATTGGTAAGGAATCAGATGGTACTACCAGAACTCAAACAGAAGCCTTTATCGCAAAGGTAAAGCAAGAAGCAAAATTAGGTCGTCTAAATTTACCAAGAGGACGAAAACTTACTTTTATTTTCAAAGAAGCTGCTGAAAAATATTTAGAAAGACAAGTCGCAGAGGGAGCTAAAAATTTAAAGAAAAAACAACATCACTTACGATTACACCTAATTCCTTTTTTTGGTGAACTCCCTCTCAATAAAATTGCTAATTTTAACATTGAGCAATATAAGAAATTGCGTTTAGAACAGGGTGCAAAGCATTCTACCATTAATCGCGAATTATCAGTTTTATCACATTTATTTACGAAAGCAATTGAATGGAATTGGTTAGACACAAAGCCCGCCACCATTAGACGTTTAAAAGAAGAGCAAACCCGGATTACCTATTTAACAACTGAGCAAGTTGAACGATTAATAGAAGCAGCTAAACAGGATCAAAATCCAGTCATCTATCCATTCGTTGTGATTGGTTTAGAGACAGCGATGCGTCGCAGCGAGATACTCAGTATTCGTCTAGAGCACATCGACCTCAATCGTAAGATCATTTACATCCCACAAGCCAAAGCGGGTGCGAGAGAGCAACCTATTACTACTTATCTGACCAATTTCTTGAAGACATACATTGGGTCTATAGATCCACAGATTTGGCTTTTTCCAGCCACGAAATCAAGCACTGGTCACGTTATGAATATTGAAAAGGCTTTCCGAAGAGTTGTGATGAGAGCTGATTTGGATCCTAAACAAGTAGTGCGACACACACTACGACACACAGCCATCACTCATCTTGTTCAAGCTGGAGTTGATTTACCGACCGTTAAGAGGATCTCAGGACATAAAACTTTACAGATGGTCGAACGTTATAGTCATCAAAACGGCGCTCACATACAGGAGGCTATGGATAAGTTGGAACAGCGCTATCGAGGTGACGACAAGAAATCAGTCATTACTTGATTATTTGATTTGGAATACAGGCAATTTATGCCTTGTTCAAAGCTAACTCAAAGGACAAACAAATGAATAAAGAAACAGCTGTTGTTCTTTTCAAAGAGAAGACTGTTCGGCGTATATGGCATAACGAAGAGTGGTGGTTTAGTGTAGTTGATGTGTGTTCAGTATTAACAGATAGCCTTGATGCTGGTTCTTATTGGAGAAAGTTAAAGCAAAGGATTATCAAAGAAGGCAGCGAGGTCGTGACATTTTGTCACGGACTCAAATTGGAAAAAGTCGAAAAGAGCCAAAACACGGTCCTCCCAATTACACATTGGGCTAATTAGTGTCGCACTCATCTACCCAGAGGACATGTAGACTTTGGCATGAAATTGTTTGCTCTTAGCTGTTAGTACAGGTTAAATGCTATCTAATCAATTTGCAAAGTTAGGGTGGGTGGGATTATAATATTTATTAACCATGCCCGCCACGCCTCTCAACGATGCGCACCAAGGCGGGTTATTTTTTATGAGTGATTCACAAAAAAGAAAATACACTAAGCTCCCACTTAGTGTTGAAGATCAAGTTTCCTTCCTTAAACAGCAAGGTCTAATCATCAACAATTTGGCTTATGCTAGTCAGATATTAGAAGCTGTAAGCTTTTATCGGTTATCAGGATATACATTACCTTTTAAGGAACCACATACTCTAGGACCAAGGAAGTTTAAAACAAGTGTAACCTTTGAACTAATTTGGCATATCTACCAATTTGATAAGGAATTACGCCTATTAGTTTCTGATGCAATTGAAGCAATTGAGATTGCATTCAGAACCAGCCTTGTTAATAAAATGAGCATACTCTATGGTGGTCACTGGTATCTTGAGAAGCATCATTTTAAGAATCCAAAGCAGCATTCTTTATTTATTAAAGCAGTGGACCAAATTATTCGTGATAAATCAGAAGTATTTATCAAACATTATTATGAACATTACAGCAATCCATTTTATCCGCCAGTTTGGATGTTGGCCGAATGTCTCTCCTTTGGTACGTGTTCTAAATTATTTAGAAATTTAAAATCTGTTGCCGATAAAAAAAGCATTTCAGAAATTTTTCAACAACATCCCACTGTCATTGACTCTTGGATGGCGTCATTAACTTATACAAGAAATTTATGTGCACATCATTCACGTTTATGGAATAGATGGTTTGTGATTTCACCTTTGTTACCAAAAAACGACCCCGTTGCAAGTAGAATAGGGGTGAAAGATTTTAGTTTTTACCGCGTGGCATATATTTTAGATAAATTGATTACTTCATTTTCGGTTAATTCGTCTTGGAAAAAAAGGCTAAATAAACTTTTTGACAATTATCCTGATGTACCCTTTCACATGATGGGCTTTTCAAAAGAGTGGGGGAAGGATAGTTTTTGGGATTTATAGATAAAAAAAAGTTGGAAACCGTTGGTACGAAACTCAGAATTGATAAAAGTTTTTCTATTATTTTTTTATACAGCCATTGGACAAGGCGAATTTCTAGACTTGATCTCCTTGTTTCTATAAAAAAATGCTGGATACAGATGCTACGTTTGCGTCAGCTGATGGGAAGCGTCAGTTGAATTAGACGAATTGTTTGATGATGGCAATGAACAAGGAGCATAAACAGGATGCGTAGCTGAGGGTGATGTATTGTATGTAGATATTAATTGCGCCATTGATTTATTGCTACTTTCAAAATAATGTTCATTGTTGTTAACTAGTTTTCCTGTAATTATTGAATCAAGTCGGTCATAAAAATTGTAATGTTTGATAAGATAATCAGCAACCACAGGCCATATCTCCATCATCTTCGGGAGATCAAGTTTTTTATACTTTTCATAAATTTCTTGTAGGTCCTTTTGAATGACATAACGATCGACACGTTGACACCATGCAGAGAGATTTTCAAAATAGGTCACGAAATCATGTTTAATTTTTTCTGGGAGATCTAGATTTTTTATGATTTTGATTAATGATCGGAGAGTATCTTCCTTAGCGCCAGCATTTGTTGAATGATAATAAGGTAATGATTTAGCAGATATTGCAAGCTCAAGTGTGTTATCTCCTGATACTCCATCAAACATAGATTGTTGATGCATGGTTAAGTATGATTTGTCGCTTACTTTATAATTGTCAAATATGTATATTGATCTACTGCCATTTGGGTTAACAACAAAAGAAGAAATTTGTTTAGTCAGTCCGTTTATTTTTGTTACTTCTTTAATGGAAGAATTCATAAAATAAGGATCTTTTGATGTGAAGCTTTCTAAATCTTCAAAATAATCATCACCTTGTTCACCCGATAAACTAACAATAATATTTTTATTTATTGGCAAGTTATCATTAATTGCAAGTAACTCTAACATCCGGGTAAATGGTAATCGTTTATTGAAATAAGCTGGAATTAAAATATTATTAGAAAATAAATCATCAGCATTATTTGATTGTGTAAAGGTTAGCAAATCGTTAGCAAACAACGGATCATTTTCTTGAAAAACTTGTAGCGCCTCTACACTGTTAACTTTGTTGATGTGTTCTAATTTAAGTCCAAAGGCTTCACCCCCAAGCCCAAGTGAAAACGTTGGCAGGTTAGAGAATGAGGAGGTGCGTTCGTGCTCACCTATATATGTTACTTTAACATCGGGATTAAAATGTTTTTTAAAGTCATCATCTCTATCTACAATACCTCTATCAGCTGAGATTCTAATGATTTGTTCGGCTTCCTTAAGATCATTAATTAATGATTGGTCATTTAAAAAATCTTTTTTAAAATCTTTCTGAGTACTTAAGTAGAATTTTACTCCTAGGTTTATTAAGCACTGTTCAAAATAAGAGATAGTCTCCTTCCATTGAGTAGCAACTAAGATTACAAATTCAAAGCCATTCATACTTTGTTTGCTTTTCAGAGCCTTAACTATGCCTAATAAATGGTGAAAATCGCCGGTGCCGTCGCCAAGAACAGTTGTGCTTAATATAATTTTTCTCATATATAAAAACCTGTGATAAATTGAATGTGATTATATCCAGCCATTCTAGATAAATTACCTTAATTAAATATTAAAAAATAACAATAAATTATAGCTTAAGAATTAGAGTGCTCTGTGCTTAAGCTGTGCCCCCTGAATTGGGAAAGAGCCGCAAGATCGACATAATTACACAGGAATTACGCATTGAGTTAATTAGTAGTGAAGGGAAGAGTGGCTAAGTCATTGATTATATTGGCTCCCCGGGACGGACTCGAACCGCCGACCAAGTGATTAACAGTCACCTGCTCTACCAACTGAGCTACCGGGGAATGAATCGTATACTACTTGTGCATATTGGGTTGGTCAATAGCTTTTACAAGAATTATTAGCTACTTACCTTGGCTTTAACCGCCTGTTCTATGCGATCCATCGCTTTATGTAAAGAGTGCAAACTCGTGGCGTAAGAAAGTCGCAGATATCCAGGGCAGCCAAAGGCGGAACCTGGCACGACGGCGACTTCGGCTTCATTCAAAAGAAAATCAGCCAGCTCGATGTCTGAATTTAAACCGAGTTGCTCCATTAATTTTATTGCGCAGGGGAACGCATAGAACGTGCCATCTGCAGGAAGGCATTCAAATCCTTCCATTGAGTTAAGTGATTGGACAACATAATCATGACGCTCTTTAAAAGCGCTCACCATCTTTATTAACTCACGTGTATCACCTTCAAGCGCAGCTTGGGCCGCTACTTGAGCAATCGAATTTGGGTTAGAGGTGCTTTGTGATTGGATTTTTTTCATGGCGTTAATAATGGGTGTTGCACCAGCAGCGTACCCTATGCGCCAGCCAGTCATTGCATAGGCTTTAGAGACGCCATTCACCACAATAGTTCGATCATATAGTTGAGGACACACATTGATAATGTTGCTAAAAGGCTCGTCGCGCCAGAGAATATGTTCATAAATATCATCCGTCACAATCATGACGTGGGGATGTTTCATTAAAACATCGCCTAAAGCAATCAATTCATCGCTGCTGTAAGCCACGCCGGTAGGATTTGAAGGGCTATTAAGTACAAAAAGCCGAGTCTTGGGCGTAATCGCTTTATCAAGCTGCTCAGGGCTAATTTTGAAACCATCTTGAATGTCTGTATAAATAATTACCGGTGTCGCATCGGCAAGTAGGGCCATATCAGGATATGAAACCCAGTAGGGAGCGGAAATAATTACTTCATCGCCTTTATTAAGTAAGGCTTGGAATAAGTTATATAAACTTTGTTTTGCCCCATTAGAAACAAGAATTTGGTTAAGAGAGTATTGCAGGTTATTTTCGCGAGCAAATTTGCTTACAATCGCTTTTTTTAAACTGGGAATTCCGTCTACTGCCGTATACTTGGTGAAGCCATCATGGATCGCTTTAATCGCTGCTTCCTTAATATGGTCGGGCGTATCGAAATCAGGCTCGCCAAGTCCAAGATCAATAATATCTTTACCACTTGCCTTGAGTTCTGTTGCTCGATTAGACACAGCCAGCGTAGGAGAGGGCTTAACCGCTTCGACCTTTTCAGAAAGGATGATGTTCATAGTCCGGTATCCTGTTAGTTGACTTAGGCTAGCTTATAGTCAAAATTCGACTATAATGTACAATTACTGCAATTTATTGATGTTTAAACCGCGGACTTACTGAGTTCACCTAAGCTCATTTTTTTGAGACTTCACTGATATGCCGCATGACGCAATTATTCAATCCTAAAGAAGAATAATAATCTTTAGGTCCCAATATTTAAAGCACTAAATCGAGTTTATGAGTAGAAAATTTATAATTGAATCCAAGTTTGACCCTGCAGGTGATCAGCCGCGGGCTATAAAAGAAATGGTGCATGGTCTGGAGAGTGGCTTATACCGGCAAACGTTGCTAGGGGTGACCGGTTCCGGTAAAACCTACACGATCGCCCATGTCATTGAAAAAGTACAACGTCCCACAATTATCATCGCTCCCAATAAAACGTTAGCAGCGCAGCTTTATAGTGAGATGAAAGGGTTTTTCCCCCGTAATGCGGTAGCGTATTTTGTCTCTTATTATGATTATTATCAGCCCGAAGCTTATGTCCCTTCCTCCGATACTTATATAGAAAAAGACGCTTCTATTAATGAGCAAATTGAGCAGATGCGTTTATCCGCGACGAAGGCCTTATTAGAAAGGAAGGACACTATTATCGTCGCGACGGTTTCTGCTATTTATGGTTTGGGAGATCCCCAATCTTACCTGAGCATGGTGCTTCATATCAGCGTTGGGGAGCATATAGACCAACGTGCTATCCTGCGTCGACTTGCAGAGATGCAGTACAAACGCAATGATATGGATTTTAGACGCGCGACTTATCGCGTTCGCGGAGATGTCATAGATATTTATCCCGCTGAGTCTGATTATGAAGCGGTGCGTGTGGAGCTTTTTGATGATGAAGTGGAATCAATAAGCCTCTTTGATCCCCTGACTGGGGAAGTTTTAAAAAAAACGCCACGCACCACCATTTTCCCCAAAACGCACTATGTAACCCCCCGTCAACAATTATTAGATACTATCGATCTTATCAAGGGAGAGCTTCGTGAAAGGTTGGAGCATCTGCGGTCAATAGACAAATTGGTCGAAGCTCAGAGGCTGGAACAACGTACTTTATACGATATTGAGATGATTTTAGAGATGGGCTATTGTTCTGGCATTGAAAATTATTCGCGGTATTTGTCAGGGCGTAAGCCGGGAGAACCACCACCCACATTAATGGATTATCTCCCTGCGAATGGTCTTATTGTGATTGATGAGTCGCATGTAACGGTGCCCCAGTTGTCAGCCATGTATCATGGCGATAGGTCTCGAAAAACAACCTTGGTGGAATATGGTTTTCGGTTACCTTCTGCATTGGATAACAGACCCTTACATTTTGATGAGTTTTGTAAGATATCCCCGCAGACCATTTTTGCTTCAGCTACGCCAGGCATTTATGAACTAGAAAATTCTGATCAAATATCAGAACTTGTGGTAAGGCCCACCGGTTTGATCGATCCAGAAATTGAAGTAAGACCGGTGCGTACCCAAGTGGATGATGTATTATCCGAAATTAAAAAACGTACCGCTTTGAAGGAACGTGTTTTGATTACGACGCTTACTAAGAGAATGTCCGAAGATTTAACCGATTATCTTTTAGAGCATGGTATTAAAGTCAGGTATCTTCATTCTGATATTGATACTGTTGAGCGTGTAGAAATTTTACGAGATTTAAGACTCGGTGTATTCGATGTTCTCGTTGGTATTAATTTATTACGAGAAGGTTTAGATTTACCTGAAGTATCCTTGGTCGCCATTCTTGATGCAGATAAACAAGGATTTTTACGTTCAGAACGATCTCTGATACAAACAATTGGGCGTGCTGCACGAAACATTAACGGGCGAGTTATTATGTATGCTGATACCATTACGCCAGCGATGCAAAAAGCGATCGATGAAACCGACCGACGGCGAATGCTACAAAGAGATTACAACGTACAACATGGCATTACGCCAAGGGGAATAGAAAAAGCGATAAAAGATATTCTTGATACAGCTATTTCTCAAGAAGGATCGAAAAAACTCCTCATAGCAGAAGAAGCCGAAAAATATAACGCATTATCTCCCTTACAACTTTCTAAAGAAATTAAAACTTTAGAAGAGAAAATGTTCATTCATGCAAAAAATTTAGAATTTGAAGAAGCAGCCAGGATACGTGATGATATTCGGAAGATTCGTGAAGTAATGTTAAGGAATTCGTAAATCAGTACTTGGTGAGGACGTTCATATTGAGGCTGAACACACCTACCGGAATTCATAATATTGTTTCAGCAGCTAATCGTAAGCTGACTTCCCCATGTAAAAATCGAACTTCTTTTTCTTCTGCTGTTTGTAGAAGCAATTCACCGTTGGCATTAATTCCTTTTGCGATTCCGACATACTTTTTGCTGGGAGTAGAAATTTCTACTTGTTGGTCATAATAAGCATCTAACGCTCGCCAATATTTTGCATATGCTTTGAAACCCTTCTGTTGGAAAATCGTCATCATTTCAATGATCTCTTCCACAATATAAGCGGCAATGCAATTACGTTCAGGTCTCTGACCTGTAATTCTGGCTAGATCAATCCATTGTTGATCGATGGCAACTTGCGAAGGCATGTGAATATTTATACCGATACCGATGATGACTTGTGTAGTGGAATAACTTTCTCCCGACATTTCGATTAAAATCCCGGCAATTTTTTTATTATCCCACAAAATATCATTTGGCCACTTGAGCTTAATATTATGAATGCCAACTCTTTCTAATGCATTCGCAACGGCCACACCTGCGGCTAAACTCAGCCCGCCTAATTCACTGGGATCTTTATTAAATGACCATAAAATAGAAAATATAATATTGCCACCGAAGGGCGAAATCCATTTTCGAAGACGCCTGCCTCGCCCTTGTTTTTGATATTCAGCAAATACAATAGTGCCAGATTTTTTTTCGCTGGCATGGTTTAGGAGGTATTGATTAGTAGAATCGACTTCGTTTAATACTTCAAGGTGCACTTGTTTCAGTGCAGAATCAGAAAGCTTATTTTTAATTGCATCAAGATTTAATAAGTCTAATCCATTATCTATTTTATAGCCCTTACCTTTAACACTTTGAATGTCGATACCCATCTCAGCTATTTGTTTTATCATCTTCCAAATGGCGCTGCGAGTGATTTGCAGAGATTGACCTAACTCTTCACCTGAGTGAAATTTTCCATCCGCTAGCAATTTAATTAATGCGTATTTTAATGACATCAGTAGTCCAGATAGGGGTTAAATTAATAGCTCAAGCTTTAGATAACTTTCCGCGACCGTATTATTTTCTTGAAAGGGAAGGGTACCCAGATATGGCGCTGAAATCCAGTGCTTTAAGGTCAAAATATGTTGTTCCATCGCTGGCGTTTCGGGAGCTATGATGTTTGCTACCCATCCTGCAGTGATAATATTTTCTTTGCAAATTGCGTCCCATGTTAATAAGGCATGATTTAAACAACCCACCCGCATGCCTACGACAAAAATAATGGGTACGGCCAATTGAATCGCTAAATCAATGGTAGTCTCATGCTCGTTTATGGGAACTTTCCATCCGCCAATGCTTTCATAAAACACATAATCCACAGGTAATTCACGTAACAATTTCAATTGAATACCTAAACGCTTGAGACAAATAGGTTCATTTATAGCGCTAGCAGCAATATTAGGCGAGACCGGCAGGGGAAAGCAAAGTGGGTTAATTTGTTCCCGCAAAAGAGGCAAAGAATTTATGCGTTGATAACTTAATACATCGTCATTATCACCAGCAGCGTTAAGCCCACAAGCAATTGGTTTACAGCCAATCACTTTGAATTGTTGATGTTGTAACCGTTTGATCAGATGATTAGTAACATACGTTTTTCCCGCATCGGTATCTGTTGCAACAACAAAAAATGCTTTAGCTAATTTTGATGGCATGAGATAAAGACTCCAATAAAAAATCAATGTGTGATCGAGTGTGCTCGGCACAAAGGGTAATCCTTAAACGCGAACTTGATTGGGGCACGGTAGGGGGGCGTATTGCTTTTACATATAATCCTTTTAATCCTAATTGCCGACTAATTTCCAAAGTCTTTTGCGGACAACCCAAAACAAGGGGTTGGATCGGCGTATTTGAATTACTCGTTTTCATTCCTAATTGATGCGCGCATTTACGATAATATCGAATTAGCGCGTGCAGATTCTTACGTCGCGATTCATCTTCTTGAATAATTTTCAAGCTTGCCAATGATGCAGCGGCCACCATGGGTGGCAGGGCAGTTGTATAAAGATAAGGTCGCATTTGTTGAATTAAGTTATCGATGATTAACGCGCTACCGGCTACAAATGCGCCATAACTTCCAAAAGCTTTCCCCAGCGTGCCGACTAAAATAGCAACTTCTTTCTGTCCTAAATTATAAAGTTCCAATGCACCTCTACCTCGTTGGCCGAGTACACCAATGCCATGTGCGTCATCCACCATTATTAGGGTGTTATTTTTTGTAGCTATACGATGAATTTTATCTAAGGGGGCAACATCGCCATCCATGCCAAATAACCCTTCGGTAATGATCAGTTTATTAGGCGCAGAACGTTGGCAATGCTTTTCAAGAGTCGCTAAATTACAATGGGGATAACGTTTAGTGGTGGCCCTACTCATCAGGCAGCCATCAATGATGGAGGCATGGCATTGTTTGTCTGCATAGATTTCATCTTGGCTAGAAAATAACGTGCTGATAATACCTGTATTCGCCATATAGCCCGATGACACTAATAATACGCGCGGATAATTTAAAAACTCAGCAAGCTTGTCTTCTAACAGCTTGTGTAGGTCAGTGTAACCGCACACTAAATACGCAGAGCCACTTCCCACGCCATATTTTCTTAAAGCATTTTGACAAGCTTTTATGACAGCAGGGTGCTGTGATAATCCGAGATAATTATTGGATGAAAATGAAAGGGTTTTTTTTCCATCCAGATTAATAAACATGCCTTCATTGGGCTCAATTTGTTGCTGTGACCTCAGTAGAAAATTATTGTTTCTTGCATCCAGGCGCTGTTGTAATGTTGCATCGAACATTTTAAACGTAATCCAATGCTTTCATGCCCAACCTTTCGAGAAGTGCTTGATCTTTCTGAATAGAAGGGTTGCGAGTGGTTAATAATTTTTCTTCACCATAATGGATAGAATTTGCGCCGGCCAAAAAACACAGTGCGTGCATTTCATCACTCATGCTATCTCTGCCACAAGATAAACGCACATAAGATTTGGGCATTAAAATTCGAGCAGACGCAACGGTACGTACAAATTCTAGTGCGTCGAAATCGGGCGCATCATCAAGAGGGGTGCCTTTGACGCGTGCTAATAAATTTATCGGCACGCTCTCAGGATGTGTTTCTTGGTTTGCTAAATTCAATAATAATCCCACTCGATCTTCTCGAGTTTCGCCCATCCCCACAATACCACCGCAGCATACTTTGATGTTCGAACGTCTGACATTTTGCAGCGTGTCTAAACGATCTTGATACGTCCGAGTCGTGATAATTTCAGGATAATATTCGGGGGAAGTATCCAGGTTATGATTATAATAATCCAAGCCTGCTTCTTTGAGCTCATCTGCTTGTTCCGGCGTTAACATGCCCAGGGTAACGCAGGTTTCCATGCCTAATTTTTTGACGGCGATAATCATCTGCTTCACAGCATCAAGATCTTTTGGTTTAGGGTGTCGCCAAGCCGCCCCCATGCAAAATCGCGTCGCTCCATTTTCTTGAGCGCGCTTCGCATAGTCGAGAACTTTTTCTACAGTAAATAATTTTTCGATACTAATCTCAGTTTTATAACGTGCACTTTGCGGGCAATAAGCGCAGTCCTCAGGACAGGCTCCGGTTTTGATACTAATTAAAGTTGACGTTTGAACCACGTGAGGATTAAAAAATTTTCGGTGTAACGTTTGAGCGTGATAGATAAGATCCATAAAGGGAAGGGTGTAGATTGCAGTTACTTCCTCTGCGTCCCAATTATTCCGAATTTCAAAATTAGCCATCATGAGTCCTTGTAATTCTTTTGCTTGATGATATTGTGTGAGCGCATCTTGTCAACTAAATTAACTTATTAAAATTTACTGATGGCTAAAAAATGATCACTGAAACTAATTTCAAAACGCACAAAATTTGGCATCCTTGCTCTCAAATGAAGGATTACGAAAATTTCCCCCCTCTGAAAATAGCCAGTGCTCGGGGTTCCTACCTTATTTTAGAAGATGGCACGCAAGTGCTCGATGCGATTTCAAGTTGGTGGTGCAAAAACTTGGGTCATGGCCACCCAAGATTATTGAGCGCTTTGATGGAGCAAACAAAGTCATTTGAGCATGTGATCTTGGCGAATACTACTAACAAAAATATTGAGGCGCTTTCTTCTCAATTAACGGGTCTGACTGCTAATCTCCGCAAAATTTTTTATGCCTCCGAGGGATCTTCAGCGATTGAAATAGCACTAAAGTTAGCGGTACACGCTACAGAGTTAAAGGGTCAATCCCAAAAAAAAGAAATTATTGCACTCAGCAATGGTTACCACGGCGAAACCTTATTTGCGATGGCAGTAAGTGATTTAGGCCTATATCGCAATGCTTATGAACACCTTTTGCCCAAAACTAATTTTATCCGAAATCTACCCTATGTTAATTCAAGAAAAGAGGCTCTTTGGGCCAATTGTGATGGTAATTGGGGGTTAATTGAAACACAGCTTGAGCCACTAAAAGAGACAACTTGCGCCCTTATTTTAGAACCCATTGTGCAAGGCGCGGGCGGTATGCAGGTATATAGCCAAGATTTTTTATCTAAGCTACGTAGTTGGTGTTTTAAAAATGATGTGTATTTGATTGCAGATGAAATCATGACGGGATTTGGACGCACAGGAAAAATGTTTGCCGTTGAACACGCTGGAATAGAGCCTGATATCTTATGCCTCGGAAAAGGAATGACCGGCGGCGTTTTGCCCATGAGCGCAGTATTAATGACAGATGACATCTATGAACTTTTTTATAATGATTATGAAACACAAAAATCATTTTTACATTCACACACCTACAGTGGCCATGCACTTGGGGCCGCTGTAGCACTGGAATGTCTTCAGGTTATGCAAGATGAAAATATAGTGACTGGCGTGATAGCGCTGGAGCAGAAATTACATGACGCTATGCACTATGTGAATGAAACCACTCACAAGTTAACTAATATTAGGACAATGGGAGGCATCGTGGCTGCTGATCTCATCCCAGATGGCACAGCACGCCAAGGCTATGAAGTCTACCGCAGAGCCGTCGCAATGGGCGCCTTACTACGACCCCTAGGCAATACGATTTATTGGCTTCCGCCGCTCAATATAAGTAGTGCAGATATAGAGAAGCTGGGCGATATTACAATCCGGGCGCTTACGTAAATTATCAAAATGTATTCGTAGCCTGGATGAAGCGGAGCGTAATCCGGGTCTCTTTCATACAAGATAGCGGAGACCTGGATTACGCTCCGCTTCATCCGGGCTACGGCAGAGCCATTGCCTGGGGCCTTACTGTGCGGCCCTTAAGCAATACGATTTATTGGCTTCCGCCGCTTAATATAAGTAATGCAGACATAGAGAAGTTGGGAGATATTACGATACAAGCGCTTAGCGCACGTTAGTTAGAGTATTCCCCGGGTAGCTTCGTTGCTGAAGGAAAAGCCGGGGAATAGAGTTTTACTTGAAGGAATTATTATTATTCACATCTTGCGTGGTTAAGCTTTCCGCTTCGTCTGCTAATTTTTGCAGTGCTTCTTTTTCTGCAACTATTTTTTGACAAATACCAAGTCCGCTTTCAGAATTTAAAAGCTTTCCTAATTCCTCTAGTCCCTTTGGTCGTTGAGTATCTGGTGTGGCTTCAGATGCTTTTTTTACAGCCATAGTAACTGGATCATCCCATTCTTCATCAGTAATTTCAGGTATATTAGGGTTTGTGGGTTTATTAGGGGATTGTATAGAGTGTCTTCTCAAATTTATTGCCTGCTTTAGAACATTTGCAAGTGCCTCATTATCATTGACACTAGGAGATTTGGTATTGCTAATACTATGAGACTTAGTTAAAACGTTTCCTTGTTGCATATATTGCTTCAAATATAGGTTAGCTGTACGAAGATCTGTTGGATCTTTAAGATTATTGCGAATTGAATCGTAAAGTTCTTGGCTCAAACCGAATCTGTCATCACTGCCCTTCAAACTTTGACTTCTAATTGAGTCAAAAAACGAAGGTGCCTTTGAAAGTGTTGGCTCACGTCTATTAGCAGACGTTGAATTATTAGAATCAGTATCAACCGCACTTTTTGGCTGCGGCGGTGGCGGCGGAATAACATTGTTTACTGGCTTGGATGGTGGAGAACTATTATTATTTTCCTTGGATGCCTCCGCGTTGTTATCTTTTAATTTATCATTTGAATTAGAGTTCAATTGAGAAATTATGCCAGTGTGGCTATTTTGGGATGGAACATTATTGTTGTCATTAAGATTAGGATTGTAATTATCGGACCCAAATCTGTTTAGCTCATCCTTAGTAAATTTCGTACTCAATGCACGAAAAAATCTTTTTGCTCCTTCCGGGTTCTCCTTTACTAGCGTAGTCGCCGAACTGGACGCCGCATTATCAGTGTCGACATTAATTGTGTTGTTTTTGTTTTTCTGAGGCTCGAATTGTTCCCGTGATAATTGTAGTGAAACATCATCTATAGCCATTCTTAATTGAGGGATTTTGTCTGCAAGAGAGCCCCTTTCTAATACATTTAAATCTTTTAGACAGTCTTTTAGCTTTGTAATTACCTCTTGTTCTTTATCCGTAAAAATCATTCCAACTAAAGAAACTGCACCTTCATTATTGTTGGAGGCTGCTTTTAGTACGCCCAAAGCAATAGCTTCATCAGTTTTAATTGCAGTAAAGATTTGATCCGAAATTAGATGGGTTACTGCAGGTACTGCTAGACTCAGTTGAACGCATTGTTCATTTGATAAGGGGAGACCAGGTAATAAAAAGGGCAATAATCCTGAGTGCTTTTTGATGATCTTAAAATCTTCAGGATTCTTTTCAACAACATTATTTGAAAAATATCGCTCAAAAATTGCTTTCCTTAAAGGTCCATCTCTTTCCAGTAGCGCACTTATGGCGGCAGGACCATAGGCACCTCCCCCGGTAAAAAGAACTTGAGAACGTGGAAAACGATCTATTCCATCTTTCTGGAATTCACCTTTATTAATATTGAAAATTAAATCTGAAATTAATTCCACCCGCTCATCTTCGAGGATAATTTCCTTATACAAATCATGGATATGAAAATAAGGGGACTTATCCTGCAGCGCCTGTTGGACCGGGAGATCTAATGAGCTGGAGTAGGAAGAAAGGATTTCACTTAATCTCGGGGATAAACTAATAGCTTTCAAAGAAAGAGGGTCCATCCCATCGATGATTAATGTATATAACTGCTGGCCTGTAAAATTTAATTTTCCATGCAATAAAGGACTTTGTATGGCTTGATCAATTCTAGACTGGAAGTGGGGAGGCCACTTCTTCATCTTTTCTCGATATTCAGATGCCGCTTTAATGTATGAGTTTATATCCTTCTGAACTGTTTTACCCAAGCGACTCAATTTACAATTGAGTAATTCATCGAGTAGTTCTTTATAATCAGGAGAATTTGCCCAGTAAACAACTGCCTTGAGCAAAGTTGGACTCAATCGCTCGGGGGGGACAGAATCCACCAGCAGTTCGATAAAGTGTTTTGGATTTCCCTCAAATTTTAAATCAATATTTTCACATTTGCTATCTTGTACCCAGTGTTGTTGTTGAATTGTAGCGTCGTACAACATTGAGGTTTCTGCCGGGTATTTAAATGCAAGTTCATGTAATTGTGCAGTAGTGGCATATCGTCTGAAATATTCAAACGCGTATTTCTTTTCTGTGGCGCTTAAATCCAACTGCAACATTCCAGTAATAAACCTTGAGTGTAGCTCAGTAAGTCCCTGAAATGGGCCGGCTGGTTTCATGTCAAAAATTTTATGCAAATAACCTTGGCTGACAATGGCTTTCATTATTGAAGGTGATTTGGAGGCCAGTAAGTAAAGAGGAACAGTGCTAGCACGGGTAGAATATTGCAGAAGACAATTTATTAATCCCGTATCCGATTCTATAATTTGGTCAAATCTGTCACCTAGCCCATTCAATATGCTCTGGAAGCCTGCTTGACTTTTTTGGTAATTTTCTTCACTAATATTTGGATGACTTTTAGGACAGTAAGGACGATCCAACAAAAGATCAATAATAGGAATACCCACTATTCCTGGATAGAAATAAATGCTTTTAGATAAAAACTCTAGCTTGACCTCTGGTGATTGGTTATCAAATGCACGACGCTTGATCTCTGGCCATAATTCACTATCGAGTGCCAACCCTTTTAAAGCCACTGGACTGAGTTGATCAGCATTCAACATACTTACAATATTACTTATTTCAGTTTGCTGTTCTACTTGTTGCTGTTCTACTTGTTGCTGTTCTTGCTGGGGAGGTTTGGGGCCTTTTCGGAATAAATCTAGCTTCCCTCGGACTTTCTTATCCGCTAAGACATTATTAATGATGCTGACTTGCAAAGGTTGCAACGGCTGTGCCGCTAGATTCGATTTTGAATTAATTCTTTCTTTTACAAATAAGACGAAATTTTTGGCATTTGATTTTAAGCTGCGCCACCATTTATTAAACCCATCACCTTTAAGAAATTGCGACATATAGGGGGCAACTTTACCCAGTGCTTCATTAGGAAGAGCTTTTCTCTTTAATAGAGTATCAGTGAATTTAAGCGTTGATTTTTCAGAATGGCGGGTAAGGGACAATAATTTAACGATATTGTCATTGAGAACTTGATCACCATCAAGATATAACAACTTACAATTCTCAATATTGGATTGTAATAACTCGGCAGTTTCATCATTCAGATCTCTAGCCGCTCTTTTCTTGGATACGCCCACCTGTTCGCTTGCCCAGTAGTCTGCGTGGTAAAGATGCTTTCTGAATAATTCCTTACCCTTTTCTTGACCCTTTTCTTGTGCGGTTACAGGCGCATCCGCAGCGGGTCGATAATTCGCTTGCTCTTCTTGTGCTACTTCTTTTAATAATGCTTTAAATGCAACAGGACAATATTTTTGGAATAAGTAAAAATTCTGTAAGAAGAATTTAGGATTGTATGGTTTTTGCTCTTCTTCTAACGAAAAAATAACAGCGAGGTCGCCCTTAGTTAATTTAGCTAATTCTGCGCAAGTGATAGGGTATCTATGGAAATAAGCCAAGTTTTTGGCACAAACTGCTTTATCATATGCGGGGAAAAATACACTTGGTGGTGGTGGTTCCACTGCGTCCCCTGCCGCTGGCGGTTGGGGAATATGCTTTTGACCCTTGACAGCTACTTCAAGATTATTATCGTAATGTTGAGATACCTCACTCAATACGGCTTGACGATTCTGGGCCGCTATTAAGGAAGGTTTTCTAAAAAGCACCAAAGCTAACAGCACATTATCCTTAGCAAAAACAGCTAGTTTTTGATTTGCATTTAGTGCAGCGAGAGTATTAGGACACTGCTTTAAAAAAGCATTCAGGCCTGCTTGGGTGGAAATTATAGATTTGAGAACGTTGATAACTTTTTGGATATCTTCTGGATAAAGTGGTGCGTCTGAAAAAAGAGCGTTGGCAAAATCTCCAGTTTCTAAGTGCTTGAAAAATAGATCTCTTTCTTTGTCCGCCTCATCGAGTGAAAGACCCTCGAAACGAGGTTCGCCCAGAATTTTACATTTTGCCTCAAATGTGAACATATGGTGGGTACGATTCGGGTGAGCTTTGAATTCTTCCCAATAAGCTGCGCGGTTTGCCGCACCCTCAATCAGATTGCCTAAGTCTGCACTGATGTCATCTTTGTGCGCCCCAGGAAATTTAGACTTATATCTCAACCCATATTGGTCAGCTTTAACTCTTATCGCCATATCTCTTTCCCATTAACATTTGGAACATTTATCCATTCTACCTAAGAAAGATTAAGTAAATCTTAATAGGCTGATAAAAATTAGGTGTTCGCCTTATACTAGCAAAAACTTAGCTACAATCGCCATTGTGTCGTTATCTAGACATCCCCTGTTGCGCTGCTAGCAGTGCTTTTTCGTCTGTCGTGCCCCCAGTTGGCTACAGTCATTTCTACTTCTCGTGCTACCAGCTCTCTGCCGCGATTTTGCCCGGTTATCGTTGATCGACTCGATCGCGGATTCAGAATCTCCGATGTCGTGTGTCGAGAAGGGGGCGGGATGATTGCCATCGAAAGGCTAAAACCTTGATTCTACTTCGTGTCATCAAGGCTACGTCTTTGTAGCCTTGATGACACGAAGTAGAATCAAGGGCCAAGTGCGCATGTGCTCATCTTTCTTTCTATTAATAAGCCCCGACTACTGTGAATTCACCCAAAGGATAGGCGAATCGGGCAAGATGTGAAACAATACCAAATTCTAGATATAAAAGAATAAGAACATGGATAGCATTACGGCTCCTAGCCCTTTACATATTCTACAAAAAACATTCGGCTTTGGTCAGTTTAAGCCGCTGCAATTAGCGGTGATTGAAAGTGTATTGAAAGGTCGCGACAATCTCGTCTTAATGCCAACCGGCGGCGGCAAATCCTTATGTTACCAGATTCCTGCCTTGATACTCAAAGGCGTTGCCATAGTAGTCTCTCCCTTAATTTCATTGATGCAAGATCAAGTGCAGGCGCTCCAATCAAATGGCATTGCGGCAGCTTACTATAACTCCTCGCTCTCAGCGCAAACTTCAAGAACAGTATTGGCTAAATTGCATCAAGCAGAGCTGGATCTATTTTATATAGCGCCCGAACGACTCATGTCTGCTAGTTTTCTAGAACGATTGAAAGAAATTCCCATTGCATTGTTTGCTATAGATGAAGCGCATTGCGTATCCCAGTGGGGACCTGATTTTCGCCCTGAATACCTGCAGCTGGGTCAGTTAAAGCAGCTATTTCCCGCCACTCCCATCATAGCGCTTACGGCGACTGCCGATAAACAAACGCGTAATGATATCAAAGAAAAACTAAGTTTTAGACAGTTTGATTTTCATTTGGGTAGTTTCAATCGGCATAATATTCAATATACCGTCCTCGAGAAACACCAGCCCTTTAAGCAGTTGCAGCAATTTATTACTACCCACCCGCGGGAAGCGGGAATTGTATATTGCTTAACCCGCAATCGTGTGGAAGAGGTTGCAGAAAAACTTCAGCAGCAGGGAATCTCTGCCCAGCCCTATCACGCAGGCCTTTCAAATGCACAGCGTCAAAAAACGCAAGAAATGTTTCAAAAAGACGACATTGATATAGTTGTGGCGACCATTGCTTTTGGAATGGGCATAGATAAGCCTAATGTGCGTTTTGTTGTGCACTATGATCTGCCCAAAAATATCGAATCGTATTATCAAGAGACGGGGAGGGCAGGACGAGATGGTTTACCCTCTGAATCACTATTACTGTATGGAATTAGTGATACGGCCGTGGTAAGAGGAATCATTATTCAAAATAAAAATGAAGAACAACGAAGAATTGAATTAAACAAGCTAAATATGATTGCGGCCTTCGCTGAAGCACTATTTTGTCGCCGTCGGGTATTGCTCAATTATTTCGATGAAGTATTAGAAGAAGACTGTTTGAATTGTGATATCTGTTTAAACCCTCCCGAGACCTATGATGGGACGGAAGATGTACGCAAAGCATTATCCTGTATTTATAGGGTAGGGCAGCGTTTTGGGGTTTCGCATGTGATTGAGGTCTTACGAGGAGCAGAAAGTCAGCGTATTAAAAATCTAAGGCATGATCAATTATCGGTGTACGGTATTGGTGCACATTTGACGCAAGAAGCCTGGCATAGTTTATTTAGGCAATTGATTCACAAGGGATATATAGAACAAGATGTGGCTAATTATTCAGTGTTGAAACTTAAAGAACGTGCTCGACCCGTCTTAACAGGTCAAGAGCAGTTGCTGCTCGCCAAACCTCGCGTCAAACAGGTGGCGGTTCTCAAGAAATTGAAATCAAAAGCGACGGTAAGTGTTTCAGATCCTGATTTGTTTGAAGTATTACGTAAGCTGAGAAAGAATTTAGCCCAAGCGGCGAATGTGGCTCCCTTTATTATTTTTAGTGATGCCACCCTCCAGGAGATGGCGGCTACCAAACCCGCTGACAGAGACGCATTTTTAAAGATTAACGGAGTGGGCCAGAAAAAACTGGAAAGTTACGGTGATGTATTTATTGAAACGATTAAAGCGCATCATACAGTTCAACACAGTGTATGATGACAAGAGTGTTGCTCCCCTCCTGGAATTAATATATCTTAAGCACCTTATTTTTGAAGCACTTTGGGCTCAATTAAACCCCGAGCGTTTTAAACTGAAGGCACGTAGCTCAGTGGTAGAGCATCACCTTGACATGGTGGTGGTCGGTGGTTCGATCCCACTCGTGCCTACCATTATTTAGCAAATGGATGCAAAATGCCTGTGATTACATTACCAGATGGTACCCAAAAGACATTTGATCGACCCGTTAGCGTCGAAGAAGTTGCCCAAAGTATTGGTGCGGGATTAGCCAAAGCCGCATTGGCAGGGAAGGTTAACGATCGATTAGTCGACCTGTTTCATCAAATTGAAGACGATGCCAACGTAGCCATCATTACGAGTAAAGATACCGAAGGCTTAGAAATTATACGTCATTCCGCTGCTCACTTATTGGCACATGCCGTCAAAAAATTATTTCCCACAGCGCAAGTCACAATAGGCCCGGTCATCGAAGATGGTTTTTATTATGATTTTGCTTATCCTGAAGGTTTTACCTTAGAGGATTTAGAACGCATTGAAGCGAAAATGCAGGAAATTGCCAAGGAAGATCATTCGGTTTCGCGTGAGATAATAGGTCGTAATGAAGCAATTGCGTATTTTCGCGATCTGGGTGAAGACTATAAAGCGCGTATTATTGAAGACATTCCTGAAACCGAAACGTTGACCCTGTATAAACAAGGCGATTTTGTCGATCTATGTCGTGGTCCCCATGTTCCAAGAACAGGAATATTAAAAGCATTCAAACTCACCAAATTAGCAGGTGCATATTGGCGAGGCGATTCCAATAATGAAATGCTGCAACGCATTTATGGTACCGCATGGTCCGATAAAGCATCGCTTGAGGCCTACCTAAAACGGTTAGAAGAGGCTGAAAAGCGAGATCATCGTAAATTAGCTAAAAAAATGGACTTATTCCATATTGAAGATATCGCTCCTGGAATGGTTTTTTGGCATCCTGGTGGCTGGACTATTTATCAGCAAGTTCTTGAATATATACGATCTAAACAACTCGTAAATGGCTACCAGGAAATTCGCACCCCCCAATTGGCCGACACCTCCTTATGGGAAAAGTCAGGGCACCTTGCTAAATTTGGTCACGAAATGTTCTTAGTTGAGGCTGAAAGTCGGCGTTATGCCATAAAACCGATGAATTGTCCTTGCCATATTCAAGTGTTTAAGCAGGGCATAAAAAGTTATAGAGACCTTCCACTTCGTCTTGCAGAGTTTGGTTCTTGTCATCGTAATGAGCCCTCAGGTACTTTGCATGGGCTAATGCGATTACGCAATTTTGTTCAAGATGATGCACATATTTTTTGCACTGAAGATCAGATAGAACAAGAGGTATCCTCCTTTATCGATCAACTTTTTGAAGTCTATTCAGATTTTGGCTTTAATGATGTCATCATAAAGCTTTCCACCCGCCCCGAACAACGTGTAGGCTCCGATGAAGTATGGGATAAAGCAGAGCATATTTTGGCTGCCGCTTTAACAAATAAAAAGTTAGATTGGGATTTTTTCCCTGGGGAAGGCGCTTTTTACGGTCCAAAAGTAGAGTTTTCACTAAGAGATTGTCTTGGCCGTGTGTGGCAATGTGGTACTATTCAAGTAGATTTCTCCATGCCAGAAAGATTGGGCGCACAATATGTAGCTGAAAATGGTGATAGACTGGTCCCTGTAATGTTGCACCGGGCGATATCCGGTTCCATTGAACGCTTTATTGGAATTTTATTAGAACATTACGCCGGAAATTTGCCGCTATGGCTGGCACCGGTGCAAGTTGTCATAATGAATATTACAGATGCGCAAGCACAATATACCGAGCAAATGGTTAAATCTTTGCAAAAACTGGGTATTAGGGCCATTTCAGACTTGAGAAATGAAAAAATCGGTTTTAAAATCCGAGAGCATACCATCGCACGTATTCCCTACCAAGTCGTCATTGGGGAGCGCGAGCTAGAGCAGCAACTTATCGCTGTTAGAACCCAAGAAGGAAAAAACTTGGGTAATATGAAGATGACAGATTTTATTGAACAACTAACCAACGAGATAAATAAACGCCATGTATCGCACCACATCGGAGGAAACTAACATTAAGCAAGACAAAAGTATTCGCGTTAATAAAGGGATTGTAGCCCAGGAAATACGATTAGTAGACCAGGACGGTACCCAGGTAGGAGTCGTCAGTTTGAAAGATGCCCTCATTCGGGCGGAAGGCGTGGGACTCGATCTTGTTGAAATTGCACCTAATGCCGAACCCCCGGTTTGTCGTATTATGGATTATGGTAAGCACTTATTTGAAATCAATAAAAAGAAAGCTGCGTCACGAAAAAAACAGAAACAAATACAAATTAAAGAAGTGAAACTCCGTCCGACAACGGATACCGGAGATTACCAGGTAAAAATTCGTAGCATGATGCGCTTCTTAGAAGACGGCGATAAAGTGAAAGTTACCATTCGTTTCAGGGGCCGCGAGCTTATGCATCCTGAATTAGGGATGACCTTACTTAAAAAGATTGAAATCGATTTAACAGAGCAGGGAATGGTAGAACAACAGCCCAAGTTAGAAGGAAAACAGATAGTTATGCTGATTGGACCCCGAAAAACGGGCTAATCTTCTGAAATTAGTTGAAAAAATTTATTTTTTTAATAGAATGTAATGTTTGCAGTGGGGGACAGAATGGCTAAAGTAAAATTAAAAACCAATAGAGGTGCTACCAAGCGCTTCAAAGTAACGGCTGGCGGTATTAAGCGCAAGCGTGCTTTCCGTAATCATATTTTGACAAAAAAGACGCAAAAACTAAAACGTCAATTGCGCTCAAATGTATTAGTAAATAAGAGTGATGTAAAAAGCATCTGTCGTATGCTTGTAATTACCCTCTAAAAAGAATTGCTTAACCTTTATTTTGGAGAAAAATAATGCCAAGAGTGAAACGTGGTGTCACAGCACGTGCTCGTCATAAAAAAGTTTTGGATAAGGCTAAAGGATATTACGGCGCTCGCAGCCGGGTCTTTCGTGTCGCAAAACAAGCTGTTATTAAAGCTGAACAATATGCGTATCGCGATCGCCGAACGAAGAAACGTGTTTTCAGAGCCCTTTGGATTATTCGAATCAATGCGGGCGCTCGATTATCGGGTCTTTCCTATAGCCGTTTCATGGATGGTCTAAAGAAAGCAAGTATTGATATCGATCGTAAAATTCTTTCCGATTTAGCGATAACTGATAAGCCCGCTTTCGCGCTTCTTGCTGAAAAAGCTAAAGCTGCTTTAGCAAGCTAGTCAATTTTTGCTAATCATTGAAAGCCGCGCTGCGGCTTTCTTTGTTTGATTTTTTAATTTCTGCTTGGTAGCTAATATGGAAAATGCAAGCATCCACGATGATGTTAGAGAAAAAATTGACTCTCTCTTAACCACTGCTCTGAATGCCATAAAATTGGTCACTAACCAGCATGAACTTGAGCAATTACGATTGCTCTATCTTGGCAAGAAAGGGTGTTTAACCGAATTACTTAAAGATTTAGGCTCCTTACCAGAAGAAGTTCGCCCTAGCGTGGGGAAGGAAGTTAATCTTGCAAAACAAGCCATTCAAGCCCAAATCAAGGTTAAGACAGACGCTTTTCAAGCTACTGCGCTAAATACCCAATTAATGTCTGAGGCTATCGATGTCACGCTTCCAGGGCGCGGCATGAGCATAGGCAATATGCACCCTATTACACGGACACGTGAACGTTTAGAACAACTTTTTTTATCGATGGGTTTTGAAGTCGTAGAAGGACCGGAAGTTGAAAACGACTATTACAATTTTGAAGCATTAAATATTCCTGCTGACCATCCTGCTCGGGCGATGCACGACACATTCTATTTTGACAATGGTTTATTACTCCGAACCCACACTTCACCTGTGCAAATCAGAACGATGGAAAACAGAAAGCCCCCCATAAGTGTTATTACACCAGGTCGGGTATTTCGATGTGATTCAGATCAAACACATACCCCCATGTTTCATCAGTTAGAAGGTCTCATGATTGGTGAAAATGTTACCTTCGCCCATCTAAAGGGCCTTATTCAAGATTTTCTCACGGCATTTTTTGAAAAAGAAATGGTATTACGCTTCAGACCTTCCTATTTTCCTTTCACCGAACCTTCTGCCGAAGTAGATATTCTTAATGCTGAGGGTGGCTGGCTTGAAGTACTGGGATGTGGCATGGTCCATCCTAAAGTCTTGCAAAATGTAGGGATTGATAGCGAGATATATAGTGGATTTGCTTTTGGAATAGGAATTGATCGTTTAGCTATGCTGCGATATGGCGTGAACGATTTAAGACTTTTCTTTGAAAATGATATGCGTTTTTTAAGTCAATTCTAATAAGTGGAATAAAGATGAAGTTTAGTGAACTTTGGTTACGCGAATGGGTGAATCCACTTAGCTCGACAAAAGAGTTAGCGGATCAACTAACCCTCGCAGGGTTGGAAGTGGATAGCATAACCCCAGTAGCGGGGGCGTTCTCTAATGTAGTGGTAGGAGAAATTGTTGACATAATGCAACATCCCGATGCTGATCGCTTAAAAGTGTGTACGGTAGATGTAGGGGAGGGAGAGTCCCTAAGTATTGTGTGTGGCGGACAAAATGCCCGCAAGAATATCAAGGTTGCCGTGGCTAAAATTGATGCAGTATTACCCGGTAACTTTAAGATTAAGAAAAGTAAACTTCGCGGTGTTGAATCCTATGGTATGCTTTGTTCTGAAGTTGAGCTCGGCTTAGCGGAAACAAGTGATGGCATCATGGAGCTACCTTCCCAAGCCCCCGTTGGAAAGAATATACGTGATTATCTTGACTTGGACGATGCTATTATTGATATAGCCTTAACGCCTAATCGAGGTGATTGCTTGAGTATTTTAGGATTGGCCAGAGAAGTTTCAGTCCTTAATAAGTTAACATTAACCCCTCCTTTCGCTGAAAAAAACGCCACTACTGCATCAAAAGATACCCTGGGCATTACTCTTTCAGAGCCCGGCGCTAGCCCACATTATGTGGGACGTATTATCCGTAATATTAATCCCAAGGCACAAACTCCCCTGTGGATGAAAGAACGATTGCGCCGGAGTGATACCCGTTCTATTTCAGTCATCGTCGATATTACCAATTATGTTCTTCTAGAAATGGGGCAGCCCTTACATGCGTTTGACTTAAAGTCTGTCAGTTCTGGCATTGAAGTTAGATATGCAAGAGATAATGAGTGCATAAATCTCCTTGATGATCAAAAATTAGTGCTCAGCGCCTGCGACCTAGTAATAGCCAGTAATGGCCATCCTGTTGCGCTTGCCGGTATTAAGGGCGGCAATGAATCAGGAGTAACCTTGGAAACAAGAGATATCTTCCTAGAAAGCGCCTTATTCACATCTTCCGTTATCTCTAAAACAACCCGGAAATTTGGGCTCTTTACCGAGGCGTCCCACCGGTATGAACGAGGTATGGATTATAAATTACAACAGTTAGCCTTGGAGAGAGCGTCGCAGCTAATTCTTGAATTAGCGGGGGGCGAATTGGGAGATATCGTTGAAGAAGGAATATCTTTCCAGGATAAAAGTCCAATAATGCTTAATAGAAAGAGTATCGCTCGTTGTTTGGGAATCAATTTGTCTGATGACACTGTTAACGACATTCTCACCCGTCTAGCAATGAAAGTTTCTACCCAGCCGATAGGGTGGCAAGTTGTTCCCCCGAGTTACCGAAATGATATCAATACCGAAATTGACTTAATTGAGGAGCTTGCACGAATTTATGGTTATCAAAATATACCGCCAACAAAACTCATGCCCACGTTAAATTTTTTAGGTAAGAGTGAAACGAAGCTGGATATTTCAAAAATCAAAAATGTCCTCGTCGATAATGGCTATCAAGAAGCAATCACTTATAGCTTTGTCGATCCAGTTTTTGAACATAAACTCGCTCCTGAGACAGAGTTACTCTCCTTATTGAATCCTATTTCTGCCGATTTATCGGTGATGCGGTCAAATCATTGGTCCGGTCTTATCAAGGCTTACCTATATAACTCCAACCGGCAACAACCGAGAATTAGACTGTTTGAGGTAGGGTTGTGTTTTATTAATAGACCCCAGCAACTTGAGCAAAAATTACGATTAGGGGGCGTTGTAGCAGGACCCTTATTTAAAGAACAATGGGGTGAAACCAAACGTTCTGTCGATTTTTTTGATGTTAAAGCAGATATTGAAAATATTTTAACACTCTCTCGGCCGCTATCGCATTTTAGGTTCGAAACTTGCGCACATCCCGCATTGCACCCTGGGAAAACAGCTGGAATTTTTTGTGGGCAACGTCTTATAGGATATTTAGGCGCACTTCATCCGCGTATTGCTCAAGAATTCGATATTAATCAAACACTTTATTTGTTCGATTTAGATTTAGAATCTATAATAGAAACATTGTTGCCTATGTATGAAGCGGTATCAAAGTTTCCTGCAATTAGGCGTGACTTGGCCTTGGTAGTAAAAACAAATGTACCAGCAGACAAGATAAGAGAGAAAATTCTTGATTCTGGAGGAGAGTTGTTGAAGAATGTGCAAATTTTTGATATCTATCAAGGAAAGGGTATCGAAGAAGGTAAAAAAAGTATTGCGCTGAGTTTAATTTTTCAACATGTTTCTCGTACATTAGTGGATGCTGAAATCAATGACTTTATGCAAATAACCATCAATAATTTGCATAAGGAATTTAATGCCACATTGAGGGATTAGAGATATGGCTTTAACTAAAGCTGACATTGCTGAGAATCTATTCCAAATATTGGGCCTAAATAAGCGAGAAGCAAAAGAGATTGTAGAATTGTTTTTTGAGGAAATTAGATTCGCGCTTGAAAGGGGTGAAATAGTCAAACTTTCAGGGTTTGGCAATTTTAATCTTCGCGACAAAAAACAAAGACCAGGGAGAAATCCTAAAACCGGTAAAGAAATACCGATAACAGCGCGAAGAGTGGTCACATTTAGAGCGGGTCAAAAACTGAAAGCCAGAGTGGAAAAATATGCTGGACCAGAAAAACAACAAACGGAGGCAACGTAATAGCGAAGGCTTATCCGCTATTCCAGATAAACTATATTTCACTATCGGTGAAGTAAGTAAACTGTGTGATTTGAAATCTCATGTATTACGTTACTGGGAACAAGAATTTCCCCAGCTCAACCCCTCGAAGCGCAGAGGAAATCGTCGCTACTATCAACGCAAAGATGTCCTCATGATTCGTGAGATCATGTCGTTGTTATACGAACAAGGCTTTACAATTGAAGGTGCCCGTTCCAAACTAAACACAGAACGCGACCAACAAACTAACGATGTGATGCATTTTCATTTGATACAAGAAACGATCAAAAATTTAGAAACAATATTAACAGAGCTCGAACACTAGAATTTCCCTAATCAAAAACGGGGCGTAGCGCAGCCTGGTAGCGCACTTGCATGGGGCGCAAGTGGTCGTGGGTTCAAATCCCGCCGTCCCGACCAATTTAAGTAGGATAGTATGGATAAAAAATTACTTGAGATTCTTGCCTGCCCAATTTGTAAAGGCAAGCTGGTGTATGATCAAGGCAAACAAATACTCGTTTGTCGGTATGATAACCTTGCCTATCCTATACGTAACGGAATTCCGATCATGTTGGAAGATCAAGCAGAGGTTATAAAACCTGAATAAGACTAATTATCGACAGGTTCGAGTCGGTCATTGATAGCGACCCTGTCATCAAACACAAAACAATTTCCGGTATAATGTTCTCCGCCACATTCTGCAAAATAATTTAATATTCCACCTTGTAGCTGATAAACTTCTCGAAATCCTTGCTCTAATAAATAGGCGGCCGCTTTTTCACAACGAATTCCCCCAGTGCAAAAAGTCACTACCGGTTTGTTTTTATCTAATTGATCGTCATTTTGATGTAAGGCGTCAGGAAACTCTCTAAAATTCTCAATATTAAGATGGGTTGCTTTATCAAAGCTACCCATTTCATACTCAAATGTATTGCGGGTATCTAGCAAAAGAAAATCGTCATTCCTCTGCAATTTATTGTAGAGGTCTTGGGGGGATAGATAAGGAGCAGTTGCTATAGCAGGTTGGATGTGCGGCTGCCGGAAAGTGACTATCTCAGTCCGTATTTTGACAAATAATTTTTCAAAAGGAATGAACCGGGAATAGCTATATTTATACGACAGATCTTCAAAAAAAGCATGAGAGTGAAGTAATTTTTGAAAATTTTCGATGTCAGCCGCATGACCCGCTAAAAAAAGATTAATTCCTTCAGTACTCAAAAGGATAGTCCCCTTGATAGAAAGAGCGGTTCCACGTTGTTTGAATTTTTTGCGCAGTGCGATTAGTTCTGCGGCATCCAGTGTGACAAACTTATAGGCAGCTACATTGCAAAATTCATCTTCGTTGTCTAAGGCAGTAGCCCCATTGTGGTTTTGTGACATATTTTTATTCCACGGCAGATAGTTCTCGCGGCATTGCCGCGAGATAACCTATTTTTCTGTTTCGTTTTCTGGAGTGGGATGAGCATTTGCCTTGGAGTTCGTATTGTCATCCTCTTTCTTTATAGTGGGTCGGATGATAATTGGCGCTTGTTCATCTTTAGACGATATGGCTTCTTTCTCAATGGGCTTATGGACTTTCTGTTCCTGCTCAGGTTTGGTAATTGGGACAACATTGTCCGGTTTGGATTGTGTCGGTTCTTCGGCTTTTTGGCTGCGATCGTCCTTATTTTCTCTTCGTCTATTATCAGTATGATGATGTGGCCGTGAATGTTCTCTTCGTGGACGATGAGTTGACTCCGTTCTTTCGCGCGGTGCATGCTCCGTTCTTTCCCGAGATTGCTGTTCCGCTCTTTCTCTAGGTGGTTGCTCAGGTCTCTGACGCGGTGGTTGTGGCTCTATTTTTTCACTCGGCTGCTGCTCTTGTCTCTCCTTCGATTGAAGTTCAGACTGTTGTCTTTCGAGAGACTTTTGATAGCCCGGCTGATATTCAGGCTGCGCATGAGGTAAGTGGGATTTTTTTTCATCAATGGGTTGATATCTCTGAGGCTTCGGACCCGTTTTGTGACTGCTAGTACGTTGCCGTTGTTTATGATGCGGACCTTTGCCGCGTGGGTGTTGAGGTCTTCTCGTGCTCGTCGAAGTGGTTCCGCTTCCTCCTTCAGAGGTACCAGTGCCTTCTTTGTCTTTCTCCTTAGGAGATACGCCGCTAACCATCGTTGACCACAATCTTTTAATCAATCCTTGCATTGGCTTTTTAGAGGAAGGAGCAGGGGGTAGGGTGGGCAATAGATTCTTTACGACCGGTTGATCTTGTGTTTTCCCAGATACCGTTTTCTTAGTGGCTGGCGCCTCTATCGCAGCGGATTCCATCATTCTATAACTTGATTGAAGTCGGCTTGATTGTTCGATGAGGTCCGTTTTACGTAGACGTTTAATTTGATAGTTGGGATATTGAATATTAGGATTAGGGATAATTAAAATGCTGACATGTTGTCTTTGTTCTATATCCGTAATAATGCCGCGTTTCTCATTTAATAGGTAGGTCGCAGCTTCGTTAGACAGTTGCAGTTGAATTTGGGCCGTATTTTCTTTTATAGAATCTTCTTCAATCATTCGAATAATTGTTAACGCTAATGATTCCACGCTACGAATAGAACCTTGGCCATTGCAGCGAGGACAAATTTCTTGGATCGCCTCTTGTAGAGAAGGTCTTAATCTTTGACGAGACATTTCTAATAAACCAAAGCGCGAAATACGACCAATTTGTACACGGGCACGATCAAGTTTTAAAGCATTGCGCAAATGATTTTCAACATCACGCTGATGTCTTATGGGTGTCATGTCAATGAAGTCGATGACTATTAAGCCGCCAATATCACGTAGTCTCAGTTGTCTTGCAATTTCTTCAGCGGCTTCAAGATTTGTATTGAGGGCTGTTTCTTCAATATCGCCCCCCTTGGTCGCTCTAGCAGAGTTAATATCAATGCTCACCAGGGCCTCGGTATGGTCAATTACCAAAGAACCACCTGATTTAAGACGGACAGTTCTTTGATAGGCCAGTTCAATTTGGTGTTCAATCTCATGGCTGATAAATAAGGGGATTTTCTCTTCATAAAGTTTCAAGCGGGTAATATAGTCAGGGCGCACTTGTTCGATATAGTGTTTAGCTTTTTCAAAGACATTCGGATGATCGATGACAATTTCATTGATGTCCTGACGCAAGTAGTCGCGAATGGCACGAATCACCACATCACTTTCTTGATGAATTAGTAGGGGAGAGGCCCGATTTTGAGACGCTTTTTTGATTGCTTCCCAAAAATTTAGGAGCACATTTAGGTCCCATTGCAGTTCTTCTAACGATCTGCCCACCCCTGCGGTTCGAACGATTAAACCCATGCCTGCCGGAATATCAAGCTTGCTTAAAATTTCACGCAGATCATCTCGATCTTCACCCTCAATTCGCCGTGAAATTCCACCCGCGCTAGGATTGTTAGGCATCAGCACTAAATATGAACCCGCTAAACTGATAAAAGTAGTGAGGGCAGCGCCCTTGTTGCCACGTTCCTCTTTTTCCACTTGAACGAGTACTTTTTGACCTTCTTTAAGCAGTTCTTTGATATTAGGTCGTTCCAGTTTTTCAGGATCTTGTGTTAGAAAGTATTCTCTCGCTATTTCTTTTAAGGGGAGGAAACCGTGGCGTTTGCTGCCATAATTGACGAAAACAGCATCTAAACTCGGTTCAATACTGGTGATTTCCCCTAGGTAGATATTGCCGATTTTTTCTTCAAATCCGGACCGTTCTGTAATGTAGTCATAGAGGAGTTTGTTGTTATCGACGAGGGCCACTCTAAGCTCTTCAGCTTGAGTCGCATTAATTAGCATTGTAGACATATCTTTAACCCGATATTAGGCGTCCTACCAACCAAATGGGTAGAGTTAAAGCTATCAAAGGCCTGACTAAGCGCTCACTTTGGGTGAATTGCTTTAGCGATAGTAATGTAACAGTAATTTTTATATCACCGAGCTTCTAAGCAAGTTATATAAATTATGTAAGAGCATTCACTCAAAACCTTTAACTAGTCAGTCGTATCCTGAATATAAGTGATACTAAGCTACTTTTAAACTTTAACCGGAAAAACGCGGTTTAACATACTAACAATCAATTTTATTCAATTTCTTGTTAACCAATAATATTTAGAAAATTCTGGGCTTTATAAAGCCTTTTTGGGGCAAACTTAATGTTGCCTTTCTTTTAGGTGAATTTTACTCCAACCTTTAAAAATTCTTCTTTTTTTACAATAAATAATGTAAAAATCAAAAAGCCCTTCTCATGGGGCTATTACAGAGATTGTAAGTGAGAAGCAGTTTATCAGAGATCAAAAGTCACATCAAATAATTAGGGTGCTAAAAATGGATAATAAAGGAGGCGTGCAGCAATTAGAGGTGGATGAAAATCATACCCAGCAAAGGATTGATAATTTTCTCTTCAGTCAATTAAAAGGAGTCCCTAAGTCGCGGATTTATAAGGCTTTGCGAAAGGGGGAGGTCCGGGTAAATAAAAAAAGGGTGAAGCCGGAATATAAGCTGCAGTTGGGGGACATTCTTCGTCTGCCGCCTTTTCGAACACCCATGAAGGATGAGAACAAACCAGCCGTTCCGGGTACCAGACTGTCCGAACTCATTAAGACACAAATTATGATGGAAGATAATGACCTGATCATTCTCAATAAACCCGCCGGCATTGCAGTTCATGGAGGGAGCGGCATCAGTTTTGGTGTGATTGAAATATTGCGCGCGCTCAACCCTAGAGCCAAGTTTTTAGAACTTGTGCACCGTTTAGACAGAGACACCTCGGGTTGTTTGCTGATTGCTAAGAAAAGTAGCGTGCTAAAAGAAATCCACTCCTTATTAATTGCAAGAGAAGTCACTAAAACCTATTGGCTATTAGTTGCGGGTAAATGTGATTTTAAAGAAGAGACAGTGGAGGCTCCTCTGCAAAAAAATATTCTTAAATCTGGCGAAAGAATTGTGGTGGTTGATGAGGAGGGTAAATCGGCTAAGACAATTTTTAAATGTATAAAGCACATCGGTAACTTGTCTCTCCTTGAAGCGAAGCCTGTAACAGGTAGAACCCATCAAATTAGAGTGCATGCTGCCTATCTTGGTCATCCCATTGTCGGGGATGACAAATATGGCGATCATGAGGTAAATAAGGAGTGCAGACGACAGGGGATCAATCAGCTTTGTTTGCATTCTTCTTCAATTGAATTCTACTTACAAAGTAAGGAAAGGAAAGTTGCTATTTGTGCGCTTCTGAAAGAACCTTGGGTAGAGCATTTATAGTCAAACTACCTGGAACCCCTCTTTTTCCAGCATGCCTACTAAGGCAATAATGGGCATGCCTACCAGGGTGGTTGGATCTTTGCCGCACAATTCTTCCATTAAGGCAATGCCGAGGCCTTCTAATTTGATACTGCCAGCACATTGGTAAGGTTTTTCTTTGCGTAGATAGTTTTCAATGGTTTCAGGGGATAAGGTTTTATATTTGACTCGGTACTCCTCAATGGCGCTCTGGGTAGTTGAAGTGTCAGTGTTAAATAAGCAGAGTCCGGTATAAAAAGTAATGACTTGACCACTGGCTCGGGTCAACATTTTGACCGCATTTTCGTGGCTATGGGGTTTGCCGACAATTTCATTATCGATCACTGCCACTTGGTCGCTCCCTATAACAAGGGCATTAGGGAATTTTTCATGATGGACCTTGGCCTTGGTAATGGCGAGTCTTGTAACTAGTTGCTGGGGTGACTCATTTTGCAATTGAGTTTCATCAATATCCGGAGCAATAATTTTAAAGGTAAGGCCTAATCTTTCAAGAAGTGCTTTACGGGCAGGAGAGCTGGAGCTTAATACTAATTCTTTCATACTTAAAAAGAATCCCGCAGTTTCTACCGCGGGATTTCCTCTATTATTGACTTGTGCCAGGAGTGCTGGTGGTTCCTGAGCTGGCGCCGGGTATTCCGGTGGTGGTGCCGCCGAGGCCAGTTGGACCCGTTGTACCAGTCGTTCTCGTAGTGCTACCGCCTGGAGTGGTGGTAGCCGGAGTGGTCGTACCGGTAGAAGGTGTTGTTATGCCTGTAGTACCGGTTGTTGGAGAAATGGTGCCTGTGGTACTAGGAGAAGTAGTGGTACCGCTTGTTGTGCCGGTTGTACTAGGAGTATTCAATCCACCGGGTGTGCCTGTTGTGGAAGGAGAAGTGATAACCGGAGGAGTCGTCCCTGAGCCTGTTACCCCGCCACTTGTCGACGGTGTCATTGGTCCAGTAGTAGTGCTTGGTGTGGTCACTGTGGTGGTGGTCCCCGTTACTGGGGCAGAAGTAACCGTTGAAGGAGAAGTTATCGTCATTGGCTGTGCCGGCACCACTTCAGCAACGAAATGACTTATACCCACTCCAGAAGGAGAATTGTTGCGATTAATCAACATCGTTATAAGCAGGCTCTGCTTAATCAACTTGGTTTCATTCTCGTAAGTTGCCAGCACAGGCACTACCACTTTCCAGGTGTAAACCCCGTTTTTAATGCCTTTATTGACAATGGCGGGTTTAGCAGTGGTGGTTGCAGAGGCTACCAATTTCTTGCTTTCGACCACTTTTAAATTATTAGATTTATCTAAAGCATTCATGAAAGCCGTCCAGCCTGGGCCGGTGAAATATTGTTGATTCATTTGCATTTGTTTATTGTAATTTTTAAAGTCATAACTATAAGCTGACTTAGCGGCATCGGTTGCGTAGGTCAACACTGCACTGTCAGACATATTAGGCTCAGTGAGAGGAGCGTTGACGTTGGATGTAACAGTGTCTGTGGGTGCCAATATGGTTGGAGGAGACGTCATCCCTGTGGGTTTATCTGCTACCATTGCGGTGGGTTGTTGTTCAGGATTACTCGCTACTGCATTAGTCGCCATTCCTGCTGCATAGGCTACACTAAAAGAACACGCTGAAAAAGTAGCTATAAATAAAGTAGTTAGCGCGAGAGCAGTAGGCTTAGATTTGTTTTTCTGTGACTTTTGACATGATGTCATTCTATAAATCCTCCGTAATTTAAACTGTGGGTTGATTATAACAATTTTTTCCCCTTTGACACCTTAATTTCATAAAGATACTATTGTGCACTTATGGCTAATGCAATGCTACCAAAACAGATCGATCCGATTCAATTGGCTGATACTAAAAAGTCCTTAAAAGGGGAGCTTCCTCTTTCTGAAATGGATCGGTTGAAGGATTTGATTTACGGGAACGCTGGGACAGTCTTAATTGATTTTAAGTTTGGCCGCGATATCCTTAAATTTCCTTATGTACGGGGTAGTATTAAAACGGGGTTTGAAGTAATTTGCCAACGATGCAATTCGCCAATGTCGCTGACATTGAATATTGCTGTGGAGGTAAGTCCAATTCGCAATGATGAAGAAGCGGAACTCTTACCCAAGAATTATGATCCATTATTATTAGCCGGTGATACTGTAGAGCTAATGCCGATGGTAGAAGAAGAAATATTGCTCAGTATCCCCCTTGTGCCAAAGCATTCGCTTAATGAATGCAATGTTAAATCCTCGACATTCGTTGAATGTAAGGATGAAAAGGATAAAAAAAATCCTTTTGATGAGTTAAAGAAATTATTACGGGAGTAAATCATGGCTGTACAAAAAAGTCGAAAATCACGTTCAAAAAGGGGCATGCGTCGCGCGCATGATTCATTAACCACCCCAGCTTTATCGATTGATCAAACCACAGGGGCAACCCACCTTAGGCATCATCTAACCGCTGACGGTCATTATAAAGGGCGACAAGTTATTGTTGTTAATGAAGTAGTGGAAGAAGAATAGGTTGAGTCTTAAGACAATTGCAATTGATGCAATGGGCGGCGACTTTGGTCCAAAAGTCACCGTACCGGCGTCAATTTTGACATTAAAGAAGCATCCTGAATTAAGATTAATTCTGGTAGGTGATGAACCTTCTGTCCGTAAAGAATTGCAACTTCTATCTAATGATGAGAAAAGCTGGCTCAGCAGGCTTGAAATTATTCATAGTACTGAACAAGTCGCTATGGATGAATTGCCTTCGAGTGCTCTTCGGACAAAAAAAGACTCGTCTATGCGGGTTGCGATTAATCAAATTAAAGAGGGAGCGGCGCAAGCCTGCGTGAGTGCCGGTAATACGGGTGCTCTTATGGCAATTGCACGTTTTGTTTTGAAGACATTACCCGGGGTGGATCGTCCTGCAATTATCACTTCACTGCCTACCATTCAGCAAAATAAAGAAGTTAGGGTATTAGATCTCGGAGCCAATGTTGATTCCGGGCCTAATCATCTATTTCAGTTTGCAGTGATGGGTTCTGTCCTCGTCGCCGCCTTAGATAATATCAAGCATCCTAAAGTAGCATTGTTAAATATTGGTCAGGAAGAAATGAAGGGCAATGATCTGGTTAAAAATGCGGCGCAGCTGCTATCTGAAAGCCAGGTAGTTAATTATATTGGATACATTGAAAGCAATGACATTTTTTCAGGCAAGGCAGACGTAGTAGTGTGTGATGGCTTTGTAGGTAATATAGCTTTGAAGACGCTTGAAGGCACTGCAAATCTATTCGCCAATTATATGAAAGAGGCTTTTAAACGTAATTGGTTCAACCGGCTGTCAGCATTATTTGCCCACTCTGCTTTGAACTATGTCAAAACATCAATGGATCCCGGACGAAGAAATGGCGCGAGTTTGATTGGATTACAGGGAATTGTCATAAAAAGCCACGGCAGTGCAAAAACATATGCTTTTGCCAACGCTATTGAAGAAGCTGTTCACGAAGTAGAAAACAATATCCCCCAATTAATTCGTCAAGAAGTAGGAACTCGGTTAAAGGAAATAGAATTACGATGAAACGCTCCCGTATCGCTGGCACTGGTGGCTATCTTCCAGAAAAAGTATTGAGTAACAGCAATCTTGAGCAGATGGTTGATACATCTGACCAATGGATTTTAGAAAGAACAGGTATTAGTAATAGGCATATCATGGCTGACCATGAAACTACTTCAAGTATGGCAGAGAATGCTGCTAGAAAGGCGTTTGAAGTTGCAGGGTTGAATCCAGAAGATGTCGAACTCATCCTGGTAGCGACCGCAACACCTGACCGGACTTTTCCTAGTACGGCTTGTATATTGCAAAATAGGCTAGGGGCGTTTGGTTGTCCTGCTTTAGATGTTGGCGCCGCATGCGCTGGATTTATTTATGGTTTAAGTATTGCAGATCAATATATCAAAAATGGCGTAGTAAAGAACGCTCTAGTGATTGGTGCTGAATCATTATCACGAATAGTTGACTGGACCGATCGGTCGACGTGCGTATTATTTGGCGATGGGGCGGGTGCTGTAGTTTTAGAAGCGACCGATGAGCCCGGCATTTTATCGACACACATACATGCCAATGGGTATTATAATGATCTCTTATATGCCGGAAACCGTATTGGAGAGCTCAAAGAGCCTGCTTATATAAAGATGCAAGGTAATGAGGTGTTCAAAATAGCGGTCAAAACGCTGGGTGATATTGTAGATGAAACCCTAGCGTATAATAATATCGACCAATCTGAAATTGATTGGCTGATACCTCATCAGGCTAACCTCCGAATTATCACTGCGACAGCCAAAAAACTCAATTTGCCGATGGAAAGGGTTATTTTAACCGTTCAAGATCATGGCAATACCTCTGCTGCATCGATTCCTCTAGCGCTTGATAAAGGCGTGCGTGATAAACGCATCAAACGTGGTGAAATGATTCTGCTGGAAGCATTTGGTGCGGGACTGACTTGGGGGTCAGCTTTAATTAAGTATTAGTATTATCCCTCCACCATATTCCAATTATCCTTGCTTACTGATATAGGAGATTAATAATGATATTAGATGGAAAAGTAGTGCTTGTTACGGGTGCCAATCGAGGTATAGGAAGCGCTATAGCGACCAAACTGGGTGAAGAGGGGGCGACCGTAATTGGTACCGCTACTTCTCAAGCGGGGGTTGATGCTATTAATGTCAGGTTTCAGCAGTTAGGCCTCAAGGGCGAGGGTAAAATTTTAGATATCAATCAACTAGCCGAGGTTGAGGAAGTTTTAGCTAGTATTGCTACAAAATATGGTCCTCCCGCTATATTGGTTAATAATGCAGCAATTACGCGCGATAATTTATTTCTGCGAATGAAACAGGAGGAATGGAATGATGTGCTTAATACTAATTTAACCTCTGTATTTCATTTAACTAAGCTGCTTTTAAAAAATATGCTTAAAGCCAGATGGGGTCGCATAATAAACATCGGCTCTGTAGTTGGAACGACGGGGAATGCAGGTCAAACTAATTATGCGGCGGCGAAGGCAGCGTTGATAGGATTTTCTAAGTCGCTGGCACAAGAGATAGCTTCGCGTAATATCACTGTCAATGTAATCGCCCCCGGTTTTATCGACACGGATATGACGCGTGGGCTGCCAGACGAGCATAAACAACACTTATTAAGTACCATCCCTATGCATCGTCTAGGGAAACCAGAAGAGATTGCTGCTGTAGCTTCTTTCCTAGCTTCCGATCAAGCTGCCTACATTACTGGGCAAACCCTTCACGTGAATGGTGGTATGTACATGGCTTAAGTTTATTCAAAAACAGGTATTTGTTTTTGGAGTGAAATTAAGATATTTTATTGCAAGTTTAATTTTTTGACATAAACTTGATGGTCATTGAGCGTAGCCTTGTAAGCATTGATTCGCAGCGCTTCCTCAAAGACTACATTAATCTTTTATTTAGAGGGACTGAAAATGGTAGACAAAGAGAAAATTGCTACACGCGTTAAAAAAATTGTCGTTGAGCAATTAAGTTTAGATAAAGACCCAGCGAATGATGCTTCATTTGTAGATGATTTAGGGGCTGATTCTTTAGACACAGTCGAATTAGTTATGGCATTAGAAGAAGAGTTTGGCATGGAAATTCCTGATGAGGATGCTGAAAAAATAACCACCATACAACAAGCGATCGAGTATATTGAATCTAACCTTAGAGAAGCCGTTTAATTAGTATAGAGTGACACCTAAGGGGACATAAATTGGCGAAGAGACGTGTAGTTGTTACGGGTATGGGAATGATTACCCCCTTAGGACTAACTGTTAAAGAAACATGGGAAGGCATTACCGCAGGTAAAAGCGGTATTCGTCTGATCAAACATTTTGATGCTTCAGAATCCCCCGTTAAATTTTGTGGTAATGTCGAAAATTTCGATGCCACGCAGTTTATGAATCCTAAAGATGTGCGTCGTTTAGATACCTTTATCCACTATGGCGTAGCTGCAGCAAAACAGGCAATTGAAGATTCCCATTTAGATTTCGATACCGAAGATTTAGATCGTATCGGTATTGCTATTGGGTCGGGTATTGGCGGATTACCTATCATTGAAAGAAACTGCCAGATATTAGAAGATTCTGGTCCCCGCAAAATTTCGCCCTTCTTTATTCCCGGCACTATCATTAATATGGTCGCGGGATATGTTTCCATTATGTACGGGCTTAAAGGGCCTAATATTGCCATCGTTACTGCTTGTACCACGGGCACTCATAATATTGGTCATGCAGCAAGAATGATTACTTATGGTGATGCTGATGTAATGGTAACTGGGGGGACGGAAATGGCCACCTCATTGTTGAGCATTAGCGGATTTGCTTCTTCACGGGCATTATCTACGCGTAATGACGATCCTGAGAGAGCAAGTCGTCCTTGGGATAAAGACAGAGATGGTTTTGTGTTAGGCGAGGGAGCAGGCGTACTCATTCTTGAAGAATACGAACATGCTAAAAAGCGCGGTGCCACCATTTATGCAGAGTTGATTGGTTTTGGCATGAGTGCTGATGCCTACCATATGACTGCACCCGAAGAAGATGGTAAAGGTTTTGTTAGCTCAATGATCAACACTTTACATGATGCCAAAATTGCGCCGGAACAAGTGGATTATATTAATGCTCACGGCACTTCAACGCCTGTGGGAGATGTTATCGAAGCCTTAGCAATTAAAAAAGCATTCGGTGCCCACGCCTATAATCTTGGCGTAAGTTCAACTAAGTCTATGACAGGTCATTTATTGGGAGCAGCAGGCGCAGTTGAGGCGATTATCTCTATCTTAGCGATGCGTGATCAAGTGGCTCCCCCTACCATTAACTTGGATAATCCTGATGAAGGATGCGATTTGAATTTTATACCTAAAACGGCTCAAGAAATGAAAATCAACATAGTACTATCCAATTCTTTTGGCTTTGGGGGTACAAATGGCAGTCTATTATTTAAACGGGTAGAGTAAACGAATATAGAAAATGTTTTTATTACGAAGGCTTTTTTATCTCCTCCTTCTAATAGGCTGTTTGATTTTAATCAGTTTTGCCTTCCTCTGGAAAAATTTCGTTTACACTCCGCTCTCCTTATCTAAAAGTGAAATTATCTACGTCGCCCCCGGTAGCTCTATTTTTTCCGTAGCCAATATGTTGGATTCTAAAGGAATATTGCAACGCCCAAAGATGCTTATTTTTTTCGCCCATTTACTCCACCAAGAAAAGAAGCTTAAGGCAGGAGAATATAAAGTTGATCCAGGTACTACCCCTAAAGAACTTTTGTCAAAAATAGTTCAAGGAAAAGTGCTGCTACGTCATTTCACCATAGTAGAGGGTTGGACATTAAAGCAAGTGTATGCAGCTATTAACGGTAATCAATATCTTTCTCATACGATTAATCAGTTAATGCCTATCGAAATCTCTAAGAAAATAGGGTTTAACGGTGAAAATTTTGAGGGCTATCTCTATCCAGACACGTATCTCTTCGCGCGCGGTGTGGCAGATGTGATCATAATAAAAAAAGCCTTTTTAAGTATGCAAAAAAACTTAACCAAACTTTGGCCAACCAGAGCTCAAGGCTTACCCTATAATGATCCCTATTCTGCCTTGATTGTGGCCTCGTTAATTGAAAAAGAAACTGCCCAGCCGAGCGAAAGAAGCAAGGTTGCAGGTGTGATTGTGCGACGTTTGCAGAAAAAAATGTTATTACAAATTGATGCTGCAGTGATCTATGGTTTGGGCAGTGATTATACCGGTAAAATCACTTGGGAAGATTTGAAAAAAGACACGCCTTTTAATACCTATCTACATCCAGGATTACCCCCAACACCGATTGCTATGCCGAGTCTACCCTCTATCATTGCCGCCTTACATCCGGAAGCCGGTACTGCGTTGTTTTATGTGGGGCGTGGAGATGGTACACATGAATTCACGGTCAGTCTTGATCAACACCACGCTGCTATTCGAAAATACCATGTTGGTCACCTTGCGCCTGATGATAATGATTCGAAGCTTCCGCTCAGGAAAGATTACATTCCCTGGTTTGGTGAGCTGAATGGCTATCAGCTGAATCTATTGTTAGGGCTACCAAGCGAAACTGGGAAAGTAAATGACAGCGAAAACTAAAAGCATCTTTATCACCCTTGAAGGAATTGAGGGAGTCGGCAAAAGTACTGCATTGCAGTTTTTGGAGAAATTTTTCCAAGAACAGAATCTAGACTATGTCTTGACTCGAGAGCCTGGTGGTACTGAAATTGCGGAATCCATTCGCCAGCTAATTCTTGAACACCATACAGAATCTATGGCTTCTGATACGGAGTTATTGCTCATGTTTGCTAGTCGGGCGCAACATATTGCCAAAGTCATCAAACCCGCCTTAGCTGCTTCAAAAATTGTTCTAAGCGATCGTTTCACGGATGCCACTTATGCTTACCAAGGCGGGGGGAGAGGAATCAGTTTCGATCGCATCGCCACGTTAGAGAGCTGGGTCCAAGGTCATCTTCAACCTGATCTCACTATTTTGTTGGATGCACCTATTGAAGTGGGTTTAAATAGAATTCTTTCTCGCGGCGCCAAAGATCGCATTGAGCAAGAAAAAATCGAATTCTTTCATCGCGTGCGTGAGGCGTATCTTCAGCGTGCGGAACAGTTCGGCGCGCGATTCAAAATCATTGATGCCACGCAAACCATCGCTAAAGTGCAAGCCGAATTGCGCACAACTATTTCTCATTATATTTCTGTGTAATTGTTACACTAAGATAAAGCGCCCCTTTTTGGAGACATTATTTGAATACTTTTCCGTGGTTAATGCAATCTTGGCAGCACAGCATTGCCTATAAAAAGAATGGTCGATTACCGCCCGGTATGTTATTCACGGGTCCTGAAGGCATTGGCAAATTAGCTTTTGCTAAAGAATATGCTCAATTTATTTTATGTACGAGTAACGATGAAAATGTTTGCAAGCAGTGTCGTGCTTGCATTCTCTTTGGAGCGGGAAATCATCCGGATTATTTTTTGATTGAAGGCGAAGAGAAAAATGCTGCAATCAAGATTGATCAAATTAGAAACCTTATTGAATCCCTGGCCCAAACTCCTCTTTTAAGTGACTTCCAAGTGGGTATTATTTCGTTAGCCGAAAATATGAATAAGGCAGCAGCAAATGCCTTATTAAAAACATTAGAAGAACCAAGAGGAAATGTGGTTCTACTTTTATTGAGTAATAAACCAAGTGCCATCCCTGCAACAATACGAAGTCGCTGTCAAAATATAAAATTGCCTCTGCCCAGTAAAGCAGAGGCGGAGCAGTGGTTGGCTAGCCAGGTAGAATCGAAGATCTTAATTCAACGCTGTTTGTCACTGGCCGATAATTTACCGTTGAAGGCTTTAGCATATGCAAACACAGGGCAAGATCAAGTGGGTGAAACTTTAATAACCTATCTTAAGCAAATTCAGAGCGGAGAGGTTGACCCTATTAAAATTGCTGCTGAGTGTACGGCACTTACTGAGAATGCATTACAATTTCTTATTACCTTTATCGCTGATATGATTCGCATTAAGTTTTCGGCTAAAGCTTTCTTAAATCATCATGATAAAATATCGTCTCTGACAGAACTTGGTAATAAAATATCTATAAAAAGATTGTTTCATTTTTTAGAAAAAATTTTAGAGGCAAACAAATTGTTGTCAAACCGAAACAATGTGAATTTGCAATTATTAATGGAAAAAATATTTATAAATTGGCGGTATATCAATGAAATTAGTTGACTCTCATTGCCATCTTGATTGTTTAGATTTGTCTAACGATGATGATAACTTAGCACCTGTTTTAGAACGGGCGAACTCATTAGGGGTTGAACATTTTCTTTGTGTTTGTATCACTCAAAATGATTTTGAAAAAATGCGCGATAAAGTAAAAAATTTTCCTAATGTTTATTTAAGTATTGGTACCCATCCAAATGAAGTGGTCACCCACGAACCCACTGTTGAGGAAATGATAGGTTTAGCACAATTACCTGGAGTTATTGCTATAGGGGAAACCGGCCTTGATTATTTTAGAACAGCAGAAAATACTGAATGGCAGCTGACCCGCTTTAGAAATCATATTCAAGTTGCTAAAGAAACTAAAAAACCCCTCATTGTGCATTCACGTGCAGCGAGAGAAGATACCCTGCGCATAATTAGAGAAGAGCAGGCCAGTGACATAGGCGGCGTATTACATTGTTTTACTGAGAATTGGGAAATGGCCAAGCAGGCGATTGATCTCAATTTTTATATTTCTTTTTCGGGCATAATCACTTTTCAAAATGCAAAAGAATTATGTGATGTTGTAAAGCAAGTGCCGCTTGACCGACTATTAATCGAAACTGATTCCCCTTATCTAGCGCCAGTTCCATTTCGAGGCAAATCAAATGAACCTGGCTATGTGCGTTATGTGGCTGAAAAAATTGCTGAAATTAAGAATGAATCCCTGGAGACAATTGCAGCAATTACCAGCGCAAACTTTTTTAAATTATTTGCAGAGGCTCATCAACAATGAGGAACTTCACACTAAAGTTCAATACTTACTACCGCTTAGGGTGGCTAGAATATGTGATACTTTTTGTTGTGTTATTTTTGAGTTTTTACTTAGGCATGAGTACGTATGGGATAGAGAATGTTAATGAAGGGTTATATGCAGAAATACCAAGGGAAATGCTACAACTAGGTAATTATGTTATTCCAAAGCTTAATTTTCTTCCTTATATTGAAAAACCGCCACTTTTTTATTGGCTGATTGCATTAAGTTACAAGATTTTTGGCATATCAACTTGGAGTGCAAGAGTGGTGCCTGCTACTTCAGCCGCCTTAATCTGCTTAAGTTTAGTCTATTTTGGTCATGTCCTCAGACGTAATAGAGAAGGGTGGTTGGCAGCGATCATCCTTGCAACCAGTATCGGTTTTGTTGCTACTGCGCGGGTTCTAATTCTAGATATGGCTTTGACCTTATTTTTCACCCTTGCTCTGTTTTCTTTTTACTCATGGTATAAGAGTAATCGTGTCGGCTATCTGCGTATATTTTATGTATTTTTTGCATTAGCCTTTTTAACAAAGGGCATGCTCGCTTTACTTATTCCTCTCATTGGAATGTTATTTCTTTTATCCATGCAAGTATCTTCCAAAAAAATGTTGGCCTGCCTTGACGTGGTTGGTATCTCACTTTTAGGAGCGATAATTATTCCATGGCACTACTTAGCAATGCACCAACAAGCTGGATTTATCTGGGACTATTTTGTTAATGAACAAGTGTTCCGATTTCTGGGGGAGCGTACACCCAATGATTATCATACCGGACCTATTTATTTTTATATTCCGAATATTTTGCTCTACCTGTTTCCTTGGAGTCTATTATCTTTTTTACTTCTCAAACCCGATAAGCATCTCGAAAAATCTCTGTACCGTTTTTTATGGGTATGGTTTACGTTACCACTAATTTTTTTCTCATTAGCTAAGGCGAAAGGTGATTATTACATGGTAGTCGCAACACCTGCATTGGCGCTGCTATTGAGTTTTAAAATTAATGAGATATTTACGACAAAAAATAAAACCTTTATCTATTTTTTTGCATTTCTAGGGTTTTTCGAAATCACGGTTTTTGGTTTACTTTATAGTGCTACTGTGCAAAATAAAATTGGCGTTTATTTGCCTGATCTTTGGCGATTAGATTTATTTTTAGCGCACTCCCTCTATATTTTATTTGTGAGCGCAACGATTGTCACCTTTGCCGGACTATTGCTCTGCATTAAATATAACAAGAAGCCCTTACTCCATTTTTTAGCAATTATTTGTCTTATATTCTTTATCGTCGCTTTTTATGTGATCAATAAACAAAAAATTGGCTATCGTTTATCAGAAAAAAGCTTAGCTAACTTCATTAGTCAGCACGATCCTAATCGTCCAACTTATCTTTATCAAGATTATGAAAAAATTTCTTCGATTGTGTTTTATCTTCAAAAGAGACTGCCTCTAATTGATAGCCAAAGCAAAGATCTTGAATACGGTATGCGTAAGCTTTCTTCAGAAGATTGGTTTTTCTCTTTGAATAATTTTTTAAATACTAAGGATAAAGAAACGCATTATGTTATCGCTCGAAAAGATAGACTAATGGAGTTTTTACACGCTGTCACACCGCATGAATATTGTATTCTTGCGCAGAGTGGTTCCAGTGTATTGTTAAGCAATAAACTTGAGGAATGTGAGGCTCAATAATCCAAATGTATTTCCATGTAGCTCCGCGGAATGCATTTCTACGAGCCTCGCGATATTTATTTCTACGTAGCCTCGCGATATTTATTTCTACTAGCCTCGCATATATATTTCTACTAGCCTCGCATATATATTTCTACGTCGTCCCGCGACTTGATCGCGGGATCCAGGTTCGAGGCTGGATCCCGCGATCAAGTCGC